>JAYRVQ010000130.1:0-4230 GCA_041918465.1 Anaerolineales bacterium | reverse complement strand
GGGATTAATCCCCGCGCTATCATCCGAAGCCCTTCGGGCTGACCATCCGACTACGCGACCGCCAAACTACCAAAACTACGAAACTATGACCACCCGCCAACGAATCCTCAATCACCTGAAAAAGACGCGCGCCGCCTCGGCGCGGGAGATCGCGCGCGCCCTCGATCTATCCGCGCCGAATGTGAGGCATCATCTTGGCGTATTGACATCGGATGGACGCGTGGAGACAGCATCTGTGACGCGGGAGGGGGGCCGCGGACGACCAGAAAAATTGTATTCCCTGTCGCAGGCCGCACTGGGAGACAACCTATCCGCGTTGACGGAGGCTCTTTTAGCGGAGGCAGGTCCAAAGGTCGAGTGGGAGGCGGTGGCGCGAAGACTTATCGGTGCGGCGGACGCGTCCCAACCTTCCATCGCGACGCGGTTACGTTTGCTTATTGAAAAGTTGAATAGGATGCATTATCAGTCCCGTTGGGAAGCGGGTGCGGATGGGCCGCGTGTCCTGTTCGAGCGTTGCCCCTACGCGGCGGTGATAGACGGACATCCCGAACTGTGCCAGATGGATGTCATTGTGCTTGAAAAATATTTGGGAAGGGAAGTGCGCCAATTGGCGAGGATTGAGAAGGCGCAAGGCACGTGCGTGTTTGTTGTACGTTGATGTTGCTATTGATTTTTAAACAATCCCAATCTTTCAAAGATCGCCTGCCAGACATCCTGCATTCCGCGCAGGCTTCCGACGATCATGAACAGGCCGAGCAGGATGCGCTCCAAAAACCATCCGCCGCTGAGGAAAAGCATGGAGAGGTATCCGATGTGCGGGTTGTCCAGCGACTCGGATATGTAGGTGTTGTAAGAGACGATCAGGTCGTAGATGGTCGCGCTGACAAGAATAACTCCGCCAACGAAGGTTGTCAGCGCAATGGCGACCAGTAACGGGCTTTGGCTGAGAACAATGAGGGTTTTGTTTTCAGTTTCAATCCGCTCCAGTGTGGATTCGGCCTCAGACCAGCTCATGTCTGCATCTTCGCACAAGTCGAGAATGATGTCGTTCTTATCCTCGCTGTTTGTTAGCCGTTCAACGATCTGCTCTTCAATTTTATTTTCATCAATGTAACTCATGCTGGCAATTTTATACTAACTCTTGTGACAGTGCGTTTGTCCATCATTTCAATTCCATGCCTGTTCTGTTCGTTCAATTATCGAGGCAGAAACATGCTGGCGGCGTAAAAAAATAGTCCAAATGGGTGAACCGTTTTTTGGGGCATTCTGTATAATAAGGCAAATTTGGGCGGGCGGTCCGCCCTGCTTTATTCAAAAGGAGAATGTAATGAAAACCCGTTATCTTCCAATTTTGTTCGCCCTTCTCGCGCTGATCGTTTCCAGCCTGGCATGTTCGGTTGGCGGGGAGTTGAGTCTGACCAACGCGCGTACCGCATTCGACGAGGATGGCAATCAACCCTCAACCGTCTTCTCTTCGAATTCCATCATTTACGCGGTGGCCGATCTTTCCAATGCTCCGCAGGGAACGGTGGCCAAGTCCCGCTGGTTTGCGATTGACGTTCCGGGCGAGACTCCCAACACCCTGATCGACGAGGCCGAGTATACCGTCAACGAGGAGTCGTTCACGGGCTTGCTGTACTTCTCGCTTGCCCCCGCGACCGCGTGGCCCAATGGTTCTTATGCAGTGGAACTGTACCTGAACGGCGAACTGATCGAGACACTGGCCTACACAGTGGAATAGCGTCAAAGCGTTTGATAGTCTGGTTAAAAAAACGCGCCTCACACGAGGCGCGTTTTTGTTTTCATTTTTTTCGGTTCATTTCTTTCATGGCAGGGATGAAAGCCATGCTGAGGGTGGTGATGAAATAGGTAATACCCAGTCCGATCAAGATGGGGAATGTGCCGAACGATTCTGTCAGGACGCCGCCCAGCAACATGCCAAACGGCATGGCAAGCCAAGCTCCTGCTGTGACCGCGCCGAAGACGCGTCCGCGCATATCCTGGGGGATGCGTTCGAACTCGACTGCGCCGATGATCGGGTTCAACGGTCCCGCGCCGATGCTGGTGACGAGAACTGTCCCGACCAGCACATAAAATGGCGGATGCAACGCGTAGACCCAAAACTGTAAACCCGTCAGCACAAAGGCGGAGACAAAGGTCGCATGACGCGACAGGCGATGGCCGATGGCCGCGAAAATCAACCCGCCGATGACCGCGCCTCCGCCGTTGGCCGCGATCAGCAGGCCGAGGTTCAACGCGTCGCCGAAGACTTCTTTCACGTAGACAGGCCGCACCACGCCGCCGAAGATCGAGTCGAGGAAATTCGTCAGCATGATCATAATGACAATGGTCAAGATCAACTGGTCGTGCGAGATGAAGCGCAATCCGTCCCGCAGTTCGCCGAAGTAATCCCCTGTCCCCGTTTCTTTTTGGGTAGGCTTGGGCGCGACGATGAAAAGTCCAATGATTCCCGCGGAGATGAAAAAGGAGGCGGCGTCCAGCCAGAGAACGTTTTCCGTGCCGAGGATGCCGATGAACAGTCCCGCGAGCGGTGCGCCGACGAGTCGCGCGCCGCGTTCGATAACATGCGTCAATGATGTCGCGCGCTCGATGGGCATATTTGCCTGCTTCGCCAGTTCGGGGAGCAATGCGGCGCGGGCGGTTCCGCCGGGCGTGTCTAGCAGTGCGCCGAGGAAGACCAGAATCATCAGTTGCCAGAATTCGAGCCCGATGGTGAAGTGGAGCAGGGGAATCAGCGCGGTGGTGACGCCGCTGGCAAGATCGGAAATAATGCTGGTGCGTTTGTAGCCCAACCTGTCGATGAGCGTCCCGCCAAGAAAACCTGCCAGCACAACAGGCAGGATGGTGAAGAAGCCAGTGATGCCTGTTTGTGTCGCGCTGCCTGTAGTTTGAAGCACGAACCAGGGGATGGCAATCGCCGAGAAAACATTACCGACCAGTGAAATGGCGTTGGCGATGAAGAGAGAATAAAGCGGGATGGAATTTTTGCGTTCCGGCAGGGTGGGTTGCATATTGTCCAGGTACCGTTAAAATTATTTCGAGTTCGTGGATTGGAAGACTTTTATCACTTCTTCGGGAATTGCGCGGGGACTGCCTGTGGCCGCGTCAACGAAGACCCAATCCGTTTCACCGCGGACGATGAGCCTGCCATCTGTTATTCGGACAAATTCATACCGCCGAAGCGACCGCACGCGGCGGACGTTTTCGATCCAGGTGCGGATTTCGATCTCTTCACCTGCGAAGGCTGGCAGGAGGTACTCGATCAAGTGCGAGCGTGCCACCCAGGTCGCGCCAACCTTTTGCATGGGACTCGTCCCACCGATGGACTCGTAATGTTCGATGGCAATATCCTGCATCCATTGAACGTAGGCCACGTTGTTGACGTGTCCGTTCTCGTCAATGACGGATGGAGGGATGGTTACGATTTTTGAGTAGATAGGGGTGATGGGCATATCATCTATTTTATCAGCGACAATAAAAATCCCGCCAGCGCCCCACCCGCGATGAGCCAGGTGGATTTGATTTTGTAGCGTAGAAGGAGGAACAGGGATGCGGCGGAGATGAGGATGGTGGGAATGTCCATCAGCGAGGAGGCGGCCAATTGGACAGTGACCGCGGCCATTAGTCCAAGGGATGAGGCGTTTACTCCGTCGAGCAGGCTGGAGGCCCAAGTCGAGCTTCGAATCCTTGGGATGATTGGGTTCGAGATCGCAACGAAAACGAACGAGGGTAGGAAAATCCCGAGGGTGGCAAGCAGCGCTCCGCGCGTTCCATCCAAAAGATAGCCGATGAAAGTGGCCGCGGTGAAAAGTGGACCAGGCGTGACCTGTCCGATGGCGACCGCGTCGAGGAGTTGCTGGTCGGTTATCCAGCCGAGACGGAGGACGAAGTCGTTGCGGAGGAAGGCCAGCAGAACGTAGCCACTGCCATAGAGAACCGCGCCGATTTTGAGGAAGGTTAGGAAAAGGAGCGGGAGGCCGAACGGGATTAAGGCGTGTGAGATGGCCGCTCCACCGAAAGGAAGCAGAAGCGCGGGAGTTGCGTCGCGAAGGCGTCTCCAATTGGTAGCGAACATGAAGAGAATGCCGCCCGCGAAGAGGAGCGCGATCTCGTTGGCGCCGAGGAAGTAGAGGGCAATGACCGCGATGGCCAGCGCGGCGAGTAATCTATTCTTGAGGGCTTTGCTTCCGAGCGTCCAGAGGGCTTGCG
>JAYRVQ010000129.1:0-5800 GCA_041918465.1 Anaerolineales bacterium | reverse complement strand
GTTGGCACCACCCCGCAGATGATGGGCTGGATGATGGATGAGTACTCCAAACTCGTCGGCCAGTTCACGCCCGGCGTGTTCACCGGCAAGCCCCTCGGCGGCGGCGGTTCCCTCGGACGCACCGAAGCCACCGGCTACGGCGTCATCTACACCGTGCGCGAGGCCATGAAGCACCTCGGCATTGACCCGAAGAAATCCGTCGCGGCCATCGAAGGCTTCGGCAACGTGGCCCAGTACGCGGCCATCGGCTTCGTGGAAATGCTTGGCGGCAAGGTGGCCTGCGTCTCCTGCTACGATCGCCACGAGAAGAAATCCTTCACCTACAGCCACAAGGATGGCATTGATCCCCACTTCCTGCTCACCATTGTGGACGGGTACGGAACGATTGACAAAGCCAAAGCCGAAGCCAGGGGCTACATCGTTGAAGACGGCGATGCCTGGATCAGCAAGGAATGCAACGTGTTAATCCCCGCGGCCATCGAAGGTCACGTTAATGGCGAGACTGTCAAGAAGATGTCCAAGAACGTGAAGATCGTGGCTGAAGGCGCCAACGGTCCCTGCACGCCCGAAGCGGACGAATACTTCAAGAAGAACAACATCTTCGACATCCCCGACTTCCTGTGCAACGCGGGCGGCGTCACCTGCTCATACTTCGAACAGGTTCAGAACGACATGAACTTCTACTGGTCCAAGGAAGAAGTTCTCACCCGCCTCGATGAGAAGATGACCACCGCCTTCCACGGCGTGCTCGACATGGCCGAAGAGAAGAAAGTCTACATGCGCGACGCGGCCTACATGGTTGCCATCTCGCGCGTGGTCAAGGCCATGGGACTGCGCGGCTGGTTGACCGGCAACTTCTAGAACTTAAAACGCAAGAAGAGGGACGCGCCCGATGAGGACGCGTCCCTTTTTGATTCTCCGCTTCACGCGGGACTTTGGGGCTGGTTCCGTTATGGAATGCGACACACTTACGGTTCTATGGGAAAACCAGCCTGAATCCACGCGTTGAATCCGCCGAGGATGGCGCTGACGCGGGGAAAGCCATTGTGCAAAAGAATGAACGCCGCACGGGCGCTGGTGTGTTCATTCTGTCAGGTGCAGTAGGTGATGATCCACTGATTCTTGTCCAGCGTCACGTTTTTCGGGGAGGCCTCGATGCGAGTCAACGGGACGGACAGCGCGTCCGTGATATGTGAGATCACAAATGACTCCGTGCTGCGCACATCCACGAGGATGGCCTGTCCGCTATCGAAGGCGGCTTTGGCTTCCTCCACGGTCACGCGCGGGACGTCGGCTTCGGTCTGCGGGAGGTCGCCAGCGGGGAGAGTCCAGGCTGGTTCAACGGCGACAGTTGGCAGGTCCGGGGAGGATGCGGAGCACGCGGACAGCGTCAACGCGAGCAGGAGGAAAAGTCCGATCCATTTTAGTTTGTTCATATCACAACTCCAATAAAGCAAGTGACAGTCACTGTAAAAGTGACTGTCACTTGGTCGCTTAAATTTTTACAGCTCGCAGTAGCGGTCAACATGTTTGGCGATGATGGCGATGCTGTCGGCCCAGAATTTCTTCTTGCGGATGTCGATGCCGAAGCGGTCAGCCAGGTCGGCGGCGGTGGCTTCGCCAGTGGAGGCCAGCAGGTTTTTGTAATCCTGCACGAAGGCTGAGCCGCGCTCTTTGAAGATGGCGTAGAGACCCGTGCCGAACAAGAGACCAAACGCGTAGGGGAAGTTGTAGAACGAGATGCCCGTGGAGTAGTAATGCGGTTTCCACGTCCACATGTATTTTTGGAGGGCGCGCTCGTCGAGGCCGTCGCCGTAGGTGGCTTTCTGGGCGCGTTCCATGATGTCGCAGAAATCGTCGGCGGAGAGTTCGGATTTTTCGCGGCGCTCGAAGACTTCCTTCTCGAACAGGTAGCGCGAGTAGATGTCCACGATGACCTGCGAGGCGCCGTTGAGGTGACCTTCGAGGATGGCGAGTTCCTCCTGCGGGTCTTTCGTTTTGGCGAGCCGCGCCTCGGTGACGATGGTCTCGCAGAACGTGGAGGCGGTCTCCGCCAGCGTCATGGGTGTATCCTGCTGGAGGATGGTCTTGTCCTGCTGATAGGCGCATTCGTTGTGGAAGGCGTGACCAAGTTCGTGGGCGATGGTGGAAATCTGGTCGGCGGAACCGTCGAAGTTGACGAAGATGCGGCTCTCCTTGAGCGATTCGACACCGGCGCAATACCCGCCTGCGCGTTTACCCTCGCGCTGTTCGGCGTCCAGCCAGTTTTTCTCGAAGGCGCGCTTGGCGAAGGCGGAGAGTTCAGGCGAGAAGTTGGAGAAGTGTTCAAGGACGAAGTCGCGCGCCTCCTCGTAGGTGACGCTTCCTCCGCCCGCGCCGACGGGGGCGAACAGGTCGTACCAGGCAAGTTGGTCCTTGCCGAGCAATTTGGCTTTATGTTGGAAATATTTTCGGAAGAGCGGGAAGGAATCTTTCATCGCTTCGAGCATGGCGTTGAGGGTGGGACGGTCGATGCGCGCCATCTCGATGGCGGAGTGGAGCGCGTCTTCGCGGCCGCGGCGTTTGTTGAGCGTGACGACCTCGCCCTTGACACCGTTCAGCGTGGCGGCCAGCGTCTCGCGGACGGAATCCCAGGCTTTGTTTTCGGCTTCGTAGGCGCGGCGACGCACGTCACCGTCAGCGTGGGAGCGCAGGTTGATCAGCGCGGGCATGGGTAACTTCTCAGTTTTTCCATCCAGCTCAAAGTCCACGGTGAGTTGCGAGGTGACCGTCCCCATGAGTTTGCCCCAGGCGTTGCCCCCGCTCAAGGTCAGTTCGGCGGCGAGTCCTTCCAAGTCCTCGGACATGAGATATTTGCTCTGTTCGGCGGCTTCCTTCAAGTTGAAGGCGTGCGCCTGCGCGGACGGGTGATGCGGAAGCGCCCCATTGAGCGCGGGCGCGATCTTGCCGAGCCACGCCTTGAAGCGGACGCCGAGTTTGCGGAGCGGGACCGCGGCCTGCTCGAATTCGGACTCGCGGCGTTTGGCAAGTTGATCATGCGAGTTGGTGTCCACGTGGAAGGAGACGTAGGCGCCGACCGTGCTCGAGAGCAGGTAGGTGTCGTTGAAGCGATCCACGACATCGCCGAGGATGGCACCGAGTTCCTTCGGCGGCGTCTTGGCGTCGGCCTTGGTGACGACTTCATCGAAGTAATCGCCGAGGTCGGAAATTTTGGTTTGCAGTTGCCCGAAGGCGGCAGTAAATTCTTTCGATTCAAGCGAGGGAAAGATGTTGGTCAAGTCCCAGCGCGGAGGGGTGGACATGGGAGGCTCCTTGAGATGTGATGGGGCAAGTATATCAAAGAGGAAAGAAAACACGCGGCTGGGGAGGCCGCGTGTTGCTGATCACTTTGAGCCAAAAATTATTGGCTATTCTGAAGTGCGTTTTGGATGTAGGCGATCAAGTCTTCGAATACCCATTCATCATCCCTTGAAATCGCTTTTCCATCTATGATTTCATATACACCCTGAATTGCATTAACTGATATGTAATCCCCAGGTTCAACAATTTGGGTTGGACCATTATCTTTATGTAAGAACAGCAGATACTTTTTTCCTTTTTCATAGTTGGGCTCGCTTGAATTTTCCCAACGAACTTGTTCGGTTTCACCAATAAAAGTACGAACACGTACTGTTGAATCTAAAAGCGTGCCTTTTAAAATTTGGTCTACTAAAATAATTGAATCTGTAAATAGACCCTCGGCCTCAAAAATTTCCTGAGGAGTGGCCTTTTTTGCGTCTTTTTCTTTATGAGATTTCCACCGACTAGGGGATGTTGTCTTAACTTCACCAATCACAATTAGCTCTGCTCTATCTATAATTTCATCAATGGTTAATTTCTCAAGTAAAGCGTTTTCCCTAATTATGATTGGTTCTTCTTTTTCCACTTTTATTGTTACGAAGAATACAATCATCAACCCGAGGACGGCGACTATAGATATTAAAGTTCTTTTTTTCATCGTTGCGTCTCCTTATCCTTCTTAACTTGTAGTTGAAATTGAACTAAGGGTACTGCCAATTAATAGCATTTTCGTCTGCAATATCTAATGTTATCTTGCCTATGTCGCCAAGATAAGTTGATTCATACATGGTCACATGGGTGCAGTTTGAATCAGTAATATCAATAAGCATAAGCCAATGCCCAAATTCGTGTGTGACAGCATTCTGAACATTAAAGGCTGAACTAGAAGGAGAACTATTATTTATATCCCAAGGGTAGTTTGGATTAATCTTAATATATTCAAATGAAATAAATCCATTCGATGGAGGAGGAGCTGAAACGGCCAGATTATCAGGATTGTTGGGCACTTGATATCTGACCGTATTGCTGCTCCCTATTTGACGGACAAAAGTAAAATGACTAGGTATTACGTTATTCCAAGTGTCTGCAGATGCTTCTATTGAAGGGATCCAAGATTGAGGAACACTCGAGTCAATATCATAATAGACTGTATAGTTCGACCACGATAACCCACTTCTCCAACAAGTTCCACTACCCTGGTTATTTGGTGTCGGCGTTACAGTCGGGGCAGGGGTTTGGGTTTCAGTAGGAGTCAGGGTTGGCGTACTCGTCAGTGTTGCAGTAGGGGTAGGAGTGGGCGTCAGTGCATGGTAATCATACGTTGCCACGGTGACATGCCAGGAATCCGTTCGCACAAGGGTTTCGGCTTTTTCTGTAACTCTTGAAAACCTGATCCAGAAAGAATCGTACGGGCTGGGCTGGGAAGGGATCGTCCATGAGCCGGAAGGATAGGACATCGGGTTGAGATCAGGTACTCCAGAATAGGCCACATCAATCCAGCGATTGGGCATGACTTCGTTTGTAATCGGATATATTTCCCACCAAATGGGAACATCCGTATAAAACACGCCCGTATCGAAAGCCAGGTTCAAGGTAAAAGTCGAGCCCATGTTGGTGCGGTTGTCGCCATAGGTGTAGGTAATGTCGAAGTCCCAGCGATAGGGATCGGTTTGGGTGCTGTTCACAGTGGCAGAGCAGGTGATATAAGGAGTGCTTGTGCATCCCTTGTACCAGCCTGTGAACACTAATCCCGTGACAGGAATTGCAGTAGCGGTAGGCGTATTCGTTGGTGGAGGCTCCTCGGATGGCATGCCGGGCGCAATTGTTGGGCGCGCTCCCTGGCTGGCAGAAGCCACAGGAACAGAACAGATAATCAGCACGGTCAAAATCATCCCGCTCAGAATAACATAAAACAGCCTGCCTGTTGATCGGTTCATGAATACTCCCATCCGACAAGGTATTTCTCTTACCTTGTATTATAAGAACCATAGTTCGGTACAATCAAGTAGGGAAATCCCTACCTTTTTTGACTCCCCATAAAATGGCTTCAGACCTGGAAGATACGCCTAATTTATTGTATATGTTTGTCAGGTGCTTCTCTACCGTCTTCTCACATATTCGAAGTTCGGCAGCAATTTGCTGATTGGGAAAGCCCCGTAAAAGAAGTCGAAGCACATCAACCTCCCTGTTTGAGAGATCGCCGATTGTTTCGTGCAAATTTTCGATGTTCAAAAAATCATCCTCGTACTAACTTCCCGACAAAAACAAAGGCGCTCATCATATAGTATAAATTTTGTCGGGCTTCAAAACAGGCTCCAAAGGATTAAAAAAACTCATGGGAGACAGGATAGGTACATTACTTGAGTTGCCTTTTTCCCCCAAACCCTATACAATCAAGGCAGAACCAGTCCAATTAACGAAAGGCGGCTCTTATGAAACAAGATCGCTTCCTGTTGGGGAT
>JAYRVQ010000128.1:0-16633 GCA_041918465.1 Anaerolineales bacterium | reverse complement strand
GAACTCCTGCTCAAATGCCCCACAAAATATGAAGAGGCCGTGCCCGAACAGGCCGGTGGATAACCAAAACGAACCTGACGGGTTTTATAGCCTGTCGGGTTTGTTTTTGTACACACAGACCCTAAAGGTATGCAACCTTTAGGGTTTTGAATTGAGGAGACCTTATGCTTGCAGAATTCGGTTATGGCGTTTTAGTGGTGACTTTCGTGGTTGCACTCTACAGCGTTGGAGCGGCCGTTTCTGGCTACTTCAAAAAATCCGCGGCGTTGGTGGAATCTGCACGCCGTTCGATGCTGTTGACGTTCCCCCTGCTCACGGTGGCGGCCATCACGTTGATCACGCTTCTGGTGAGAGGCGATTTTCAGGTCCAGTTCGTGTACGAAGTTACCAGCAAGTCCATGCCCACCTATCTTAAAATCACTGCCTGGTGGGGCGGACAGGCCGGATCGCTCCTGTTCTGGTCATGGCTCATGTCTGCCTTTGCATCCGCGGTCACGCTCCGCAAATGGGACCGCGACCAGGAGTTCCTGCCGTGGGTGATTGTAGTTGCCAATGTGACGCTGGCCTTTTTCCTCGCACTGAACATCCTGTTCGAGAATCCGTTTGCACGTCTCTACCAAACCTTCGATGGGAACATCGCCGCGTACACCTTCGCTCCCGCGAATTCGACTCCCATTGTCCCTGCGGACGGTCGCGGCCTGAATCCGCTTCTGCGCCACCCGGGTATGATCATCCATCCGCCGATGCTCTATCTCGGATTCGTTGCTTATGTCATCCCATTCGCGTTCGCCATTGCGGCGCTCGTCACTGGTCGCACCGATGATCGTTGGACCCGTATCACCCGTCGCTGGTCGTTGTGGGCCTGGTTGTTCCTCTCCTTCGGACTCGTGCTCGGTGGACGCTGGGCATACGATGTGCTCGGCTGGGGCGGATACTGGGGCTGGGATCCGGTGGAGATCGCGGCCTTCATGCCGTGGCTGACCGGCACCGCGTTTTTGCATTCCGTCATGATCCAGGAAAAGCGCGGCATGTTGAAGCAATGGAACATGGTGCTCATCATCCTGACGTACGCGCTCGTCATCTTCGGCACCTTCCTGACTCGTTCGGGGGTGCTGTCCTCCGTCCACGCTTTCGCGCAGAGCGCCATCGGTCCATCATTTTTCGTTTTCATCGGTGTGACCTTCGTCACATCCATCGGCTTGCTCATTTATCGCTGGGCGGATTTGCGCGCCGAGGCCGAGATGAAGTCCATGCTCTCGCGCGAGGCGCTCTTCCTGCTCAACAACCTGCTCTTCATGAGCGTGCTGGTCGTCTCCTTCTGGGGAGTGATCTTCCCGCTCATCTCGGAATTGTTCACTGGTCAAAAAGTGACGGTTGGTCCACCCTTTTATGAGCGCGCCAACTCCCCGCTTTTCGCGGCCCTGATGTTCCTAATGGCAATCGCGCCACTCTCCGCATGGGGACATTCCACCGTGCAGACACTTGGCCGCGCCATCTGGAAACCCACCATCGCCGCGCTGGTCATTACTGCCGTCACTTTTGTCACCTACACGCGCAATGTCATCGCGTTGATCGGATTCTTCCTCGTGGCGCTGGTTATCCTCGTCACCCTCTATGAATTCTGGCGCGGAGCGCGCGCACGCCAGAAAACGCAAAACGAAAATTTCTTCACGGCTCTTTCCCGCCTGACAGGACGCAACCGCCGCCGTTACGGAGGCTACATCATCCACATCAGCATGATGTTGATGGCCATCGGCATTCTTGGCATCGAACTCTTCCAGAGTGAAACGCAGGGGACGATCCAGGTGAATGAGTCCCTCGAACTGCAAGGCTACCAACTCGTCTACAAAGATATCGCTCAATGGGATGATATGGATTCTGGCGTAAATTACACCCGCGCTGTGGTGCAAGTCTACAAGAATGACCAGATGCTCACCGAACTGCACCCGCGCACCGATTACTATTACGACTCGCAACAGAACATGACCATCCCCGGCGTGCGCTCCACCATGGCAGATGATGTGTACATTCTGCTCGTGGACTGGGAGCCCGCCTCTGCCATCGGCGCCACATTTAAGGTTTACGTCAATCCCCTCGTCAATTGGTTGTGGATCGGCTCCATCGCCTTCCTGCTCGGCGTCATTGTCGCGGCCTGGCCGGATAAAGACCCCGAACCCGTGACCGTCCGTTCGTCGCGGACATCGCGTCAGACCAGCGCGGCGGACTAAAGCATAAAACGCAAGGAGACTGATTTAATGAAAACACATTTACGTTTTACGCTTTTGGTTTTACTCACGGTTCTCGCGGGACTTTGGGTTGCTCCCGTTTTCGCGCAGGGACAGCCACCGACAGACAACGAGGTCAACGCCATCGCGAAGCAACTGTATTGTCCCGTTTGCGAAAACACGCCGCTGGATGTGTGCCCCACACAGGCCTGCGCCCAGTGGCGCGACCTCATCCGACTGATGCTCTCGCAGGGAAAAAGCGAGGCGGAGATCAAGCAGTATTTCGTGGATAACTACGGCGCGCGCGTCTTGAACGAGCCGCCGCGTGAGGGACTCAACTGGTTGGCGTATATCGTCCCGCCCGTGGTGATTCTCGCGGGAGCCGCGTTCCTCGTCCGCGCGCTGAAGGGGATGAAAAAGCCCGTTGCGGCCGCGCAGGTTGAAGGTCCGCGCACTGAAGCGCCCGCCGACGATTACGTCGCCCGCCTGGAAGAAGAATTGAAGAAGAAAAAGTGATTTAGGGAGATTGTCATGACAGAAATTGTGGAAACACCTGCCCGCCGCGGTGTGCCGCTGTGGGCGCAGATCATCATCTGGGTGGGCTTGCTCGGCTTGCTCGGCATGGTCGGCTTTACGCTCAACAAACGCCAGCAGGGGACCGTCCAGCCCGGGGATGTGATCCCCGATTTCACACTTCCGCTTTTCAGCGATTATGAATACGCGGGTCAGTCTGAGATCAAACTCTCGGATCTGCGCGGCAAGGTGGTGGTGCTGAACTTCTGGGCATCGTGGTGCAAGCCCTGCGAACAGGAAGCCGCTGAATTGCAGGAAGCCTGGGAGTTGTACGAGCCAACGGGACAGGTGATCTTCCTCGGCGCGGACTACGTGGACACGGAACCTGAAGCGCGCGTCTACCTGCAAAAGTACGGCATCAACTTCCCCAACGGCCCGGATATGGGCACGCGCGTCTCGCAGTTGTTCCGCATTCAGGGCGTACCTGAGACGTATTTCATTGACAAGGCTGGCGTGCTTCGCTACGTGCAGGTTGGCCCATTCACATCACTGGGGCAGATCCAGCAACAGATCGATCTGTTGCTTTCAGAATAGGAATTTTCATGGAACCTGGTGCTTTTTTTCTTGTGCTGGCGGTGGCTCTCCTCGTTGGCATCTATGTGACTCAGCCATTTCTCCAGCGCCGCGGCCGCAGAATCACCGCCGAGGCGCATGAGATCTCCGCGCTGATGGCCGAGCGCGACCGCGTCATCAATGCCTTGCAGGAACTGGACTTCGACTTCAACCTTAAAAAGATTCCCGATGAGGATTATCCCGTCCAGCGCGCCGAACTTTTGCAAAAGGGCGCGGAGATTTTAAAGAAACTGGACGCCCTCAATCCCAATGGGAACGGCGGCTCCGCAGAAGACCGCGTGGAAAAAGCCGTGGCCGCGCGCCGCGCAGATCTTTCATCCGCGCCGGCTGGTCCCCGCGACGATGAGGATGTGGAAGCGCTGATCGCCGCGCGCCGCAAAACGCGCAAGGAAAAATCGGGCGGATTCTGCCCGCGCTGTGGCAAGCCTGTGCTTGTCTCTGACCGTTTCTGCCCGCATTGCGGAAAATCCATCAGTTAGGTAGTTCGGTAGTCAGATAGTTTGGTGGTTGAAATGTACACACGAGACTATCAAGCCGCCAAACTCGTAACTTTCAAACTACACAACTAGAAAACTAACCCTATGAAATCTCGTCTTCTTCCTCTGCTCATCCTCGCCTTCCTCATCTCCGCCTGCACCTTCTCGCTCGCGGAGGATATGACCCCGCCGCCGAATTACATCCCCCCCACCCCCAAGCCCACGCTCGGCCCGCTCTATCCAGCCAAAGCGCCAGACATCGAAAACGGCGCGGCCATCTACGCCGAAAAATGCGCGGCCTGTCACGGCCCGCAAGGCATGGGTGATGGCGACCAGGGCAAACAACTTCCCGTCACTGTGGCTGGGCTGGGATTGCCACAATTAGCGCGCGCTTCGTCCCCTGAAAAATGGTTTACCGTTGTCACACGCGGCAACATCGAACGCTTCATGCCGCCCTTCGCCAGCCTCACCGATCAGGAACGCTGGGATGTGGTGGCCTACGCACTCACGCTTCACACCACGCCCGAACAGGTCGCATATGGGCAGACAGTTTTCGAATCCAACTGCGCGGACTGCGCGCTGGATTTCTTTAAGGATCAAACCGAAATGGCCGCCCTCAGCGCGGACGATCTCGTACTCCTGCTCAAAAGCGGGAACGATAAAGTGACCGCGCTGAACGGGACGTTAAGTGATGGCGACTTGTACGCGGCCGCGGTCTACCTGCGGACGCTGACCTTCGCCGCTTCTTCCCCGACGCCGGAACCTGCCACCGTTACCCCAACCCTCGCGGCGGCTGAAGCGACTCCCTCCGCGGCACCGGTCGAATCCGCGACCCCTGTCGCCGCGGACGCGGGAACACCGTCAGCCGAATCGACACCTGCCATAACGGAGACAACTGTCCCGCCCACGCCTGAAGCGACGGGAGGAAAAGTGACGGGTTCGGTCAGCGGCAATAAAGTTGACGGGCTCACCGTCACCCTGCGCGGATTCGATCACGCCTCCGACGCGAGCGGTCCAGAGGAGGCCGTCACGCTGACGGGCGTCACCGACGCAAATGGCAATTTTGTCTTCGAAGGGTTGGAGATGCCCGAGAACCGCATTTATCTGGCAGAGGTGGCCTATCAGGGTGTGACGTATAGTTCAGACCTGGCAATCGTGCAGGCAGGCGCGAGCAAGATGGAAATTCCGCCGCTTCGCGTGTACGAAACAACCACCGATTTCTCCATTCTGGTTTTCGACCAGGCGCATTTTGTTGTTCAGATCGCGGATGGGATGAGTCAAGTGTTGGGCGTGTACACGTTCTCGAACACCAGCGAAAAAACCATTGTGATCGAATCCCCGACTGATGTGCCTTTCATAAAATTTCCTGTCGATGCGCAGAACATCGGTTTCGAAGTCTTGCAGGATAGCGCATCCTTTGCTGTGTCCGATACGGGGTATGCCATCCCGCCGAGCGAAACCCCATATGGTTTGCTGGCTTTTTATAATTTGCCGTACGATGGAAAGGCGCAGATCGTTCAACCGTTCGTCCTGCCCGCCTCTTCGATCCTGGTGCTGGTGCCGGATGGCGTCAAGGTGAAAAGCGATCAGGTGGTGGAAGGAGAAATCCAAAACTTCCAGGGGACGGATTATCGCGAATATACTGGCGAGGCTGTGAAAAGCGGAGATACGCTGACTCTCAATTTGAGCGGTAATCCGAAAACCGGAACCACCTCCAGTTCCCAGCAGAACCTGCTGATTGGTGTTGGTGCGTTTGGCATTGTGCTCATCCTGGCAGGCGTGTGGATGTACATGCGCGACCGCAACCGTCCAGATGAGGAAACGGAGGAGGAAGTGGAGGATGAATTCGACAGCGAGGATGAGATACTGGATGCCATTATCGCTCTTGACGATCTGCACCGCGCAGGCAAACTCCCCGATGAAGCCTATCAGACGCGGCGTGCGGAGTTGAAGTCCCGCCTGAAAGATTAGACCAGCAGATTACCATGATCGAAGTCAAGAAACTCATCAAGCGTTTTGGATTGAAAACCGTCCTGCGCGGCCTGGACTTTCGCGTGGAGCGCGGCGAATTTGTGGCCCTGCTCGGTCCCAACGGCGCGGGCAAGACCACGTTCCTGCGCATCCTGTCCTCGCTGGCGCGGCCTTCGATGGGAGAAGTAAGGGTGGCAGGATATAGACTGCCGAATGAAGCCGCGCAGGTACGCGCCCGCCTGGGAGTCGTCTCGCACATGCCTTTGCTCTATGCTGACCTGACTGCCGAGGAAAATCTTGAATTCTACGCGCGCATGTATGGCATCCCGCATCTAACATCCCGCATCACGGAAGTCCTCGACCTGGTCGGGTTGGAATCACGCCGCAAGGATCTCGTCCGCACTTTTTCGCGTGGAATGGCACAACGTCTCGCCATCGGCCGCGCCGTGCTCCACGACCCGGATGTGATCCTGTTCGATGAACCCTACACCGGCCTCGACCAGGATGCATCAACCATGCTGGATGAGGTCTTGAAGTCAGTGGCGGCTCAAGGCCGGACCGTGGTGATGACCTCCCACGACCTGGCGCGCGCCGAGGACTTGGCCACCCGTTTCGACATCCTGACGCGCGGCGTGATCGCCGCCTCGGCTTCGCGCGAATCTCTGGGCAACAATAATTTACTCACGTTCTACAAACAGGCGCTGGCAGGCTGACGATGAACAATAGGTCATCTTCCACTGTTCATCGTTCTTCTTCGGCGAGTTTCATCAAGGCTACTCTTGCTGTCGTCCGCAAGGACCTAACCGCAGAGTTCCGTTCGCGCGAACTGATCTCGGCCATGCTTGTATTTTCCCTGCTGGTCATCCTCATCTTCAACTTCGCGCTCGAACTCGATCCGGCCACGCGCAAAGAGGTGACCTCGGGCGTATTGTGGACCACCTTTGCCTTCGCGGGCACCCTCGGCCTGAACCGTTCGATGGCCGTGGAAAAAGACCGCGGCTGTCTCGATGGTCTCCTGCTTGCGCCGGTGGACCGCGCCGCGATTTACTTCGGCAAAGTCATCAGCAACCTGGTGTTCATGTTCCTCGTCGAAGCCATTGTTCTGCCGCTATACGCCGCGCTGTACAGCGTCAACCTGTTCAATCCCGGTCTCCTGCTGGTCATCCTGCTCGGTTCGATTGGCTACACCGCCGTCGGCACCCTGCTGGCAAGCATGGCCGTGCAAGCGCGTACACGGGACGTGCTGCTCCCCATCCTGCTATTCCCGGTCGCCATCCCCGTCCTGCTGGCGGCAGTCAAAGCCAGCACGGGCTTCCTTAACGGCGCGGAAATGTCCGAGATCTGGCCGCCGCTTAATCTGCTCATCGTTTACGATGTCATCTTCACCGCGGTCGCGTATATGGTGTTTGATAATGTGGTTGAAGAATAAATTTGTAATTGGCAGATTGGTAACTGGTAAAAGATCGCATCATCGGTACCCGAATTCGAAAATCAAAAATAATAAATCAAAGGAGTGTGTATGACCCCAAAACCTGTTTTGCTTAAAATTCTCGACTATCTCTCCGTCATTCTACTCGCCATTGCAACTTATCTCGCCCTTGTCTACGCGCCCACCGAGTTGGTGATGGGCGATGTCCAGCGCGTGTTCTACTTCCACATCGGCACCGCCTGGGTCGGCCTGCTTGGATTTGTCCTGGCCGCGGTTCTCGGCATCACCTACCTTGTCACCAAAAATATGAAATGGGACATCATCGAAGTAGCCGCGGTCGAGATCAGCGTGGTCTTCTTCTTCATCACCATCGTGCTCGGCTCCGTTTGGGCCCGTCCTGCCTGGAACACCTGGTGGACGTGGGACCCGCGTCTCACCACCGCGGCCGTCACTGAACTCATTTACGTGGCCTACTTCATGCTTCGCGCGGGAATTGATGATCCCGAGCGCCGCGCCCGCTTTGGCGCAGTCTATGCCCTGCTCGGCGGACTGAGCGCGCCCATCACTTTCATGGCCATCCGCCTGTTCCGCTCCATCCATCCCGTCGTCATCGGCGCGGCCAACGAGAACCAGGAAAAGATGAACATGACTGGCGACATGCGCGTGGCTTTCTTCTTTGCCCTGTTCGCGTTCACGGTCATCTTCATTGACCTGTTCTGGAACCGCATCCGTCTCGGCCAGTTGGAAGCCAAAGTCGAGCAACTCAAACTCAAGGTCATGTAAACCATTCGCCGCCCTGAGCGGAGGGTCAAGCGCTCGTCGAGACCCGAAGTCGAAGGGTGAAAAGGAAAACCCAAATGGAAACCACCCCCGATACCTCCGGCTACCTGATCGCCGGATACGCCGTCTTTTTCATCGTCAGCGCCATTTACCTGCTCAGTCTCTACGTCCGCAACCGCAGTCTCCAGCGCGACCTCGAGACCCTCGCAAATCTGGAAACTGAAAAATAGTTGGAAAGCCGCCCGAAGTCCGCTATAATATAGCGGACTCTCTTTTTAGATGAACGGATGAAACCCCATCCCTGGCGGACTCCCCTCTTCTGGCTGATCAGCCTCCTGGTCGCGTTGGCGGCGCTTCTTTCCGCGACCTCGGCCGGGTTCGCCGCGCCCGCGCCTCCTCCCGGCCCAGACCGCTACAAAGTCCTGCTCGTCAAATACACTGCCTATGAATGGTACATGGCCACATTCAAGGGGAATCAAATTGTCTGCAAGATCATCGTGGATTACGAGGGGACACCAAAACTCGCCGACGTTTACATTGACTGCGGCGACAAATTGACCGATGAATGGGTGGTCCAGCCGCCCTGCCGGGATGCCCAAAAAGCCAACAAGTGCAAAGGTTATTATATTTTCTTCACTGGCAGTCACCCCGCGGAAAAAGAAGTGGCGGTGGAATTGCCCGCTCCCTCAGTCTGGTTGGATGTGACAGACTGTTCGCCTGTATCTTCGCTTGCCACAAATGTATGTGAGTACATCCCCATATTGGTATTAGCTGCCGAGGAACCCCTGCCCGAGCATCGCATCACTCGCGTGGAAGGGCGACTCAATGGGCAGAGTTTTTCCTGTGAGGGAGATACCTGCACCGTGGAACTGCAACCCACCAACGAAGAAGGGGTGTTGCTGGAATTTTGGGCCTATTCCACTTTTGGCGACAGCAGTAAAAGATTTACCGGACAGGTGCGCGTCACCGAAACAGATTTTGGCAACCCGGACGCCCCATCCTGGTTTGTAGACGTTCGCTCCAGCCAATGGAAGGGTGTGCCGCTTGCCAGTTGCGCTGAGACGTGGCAGGTTTTCCCGCCTGTTGGCGGACCACCCGCCTGGCTGGCTACGCCCAATCATGTCAGCGGATTATCCAGTAACATCCCATATAACTATCTCGCCGCCAACCTCATCCTCCAAGGTGCGGTGGATGTGAGCAGTTGCCCAGACGGTGGATTATTACCCGATGATGCGGGTGCCAGCACGTGTGGACTGGAAGTTGCCCGCGATGTGGTCAACGCATGGCAAAACCGATTCGACAGCCTGATCCTCGAAATTGCGCACGAGACGGGCGTCCCGGCGCAGATGCTCAAAAACCTATTCGCTCGCGAGAGCCAGTTCTGGCCTGGGACCGTCTTGCCGGGCGGCGACACGGGACTCGGGCAGATCACTGATCAGGGAGCGGATACCACCCTGTTGTGGAATCCTTCGTTCTATAATGCCTTCTGTCCTCTCGCGCTTTCGCAAGAGACCTGCGATACAGGCTACCTGAATCTGGAACAGGAACAGCAGGAATTATTACGTTTTGCGCTAGTCAATAGTGTAAACGCCTCCTGCGCTGACTGTCCGCTGGGGATCGATCTCGAGCGGGCCGATTACAGTGTGACGGTTTTCGCGCACACGTTGATGGCGAATTGCCAACAGGCCTCCCAGGTAGTTTGGAATTATTCAGAAAAGAAAATGCCCGGTCAGTTGGATATTTCCTATGAAGACATGTGGAAGTTCACGCTCGTAAATTACAACGCCGGGGGTGGATGTCTGGCCAGCGCGCTGGAGGAGACCATCGCCAAAAAAGAAGAACTGACATGGGAAAATGTTTCGCAATACCTGGCGCCAGCCTGTCGGGCGGCGATAGGATACGTGGAAGATATTAGCCGGTAATCCAGAATAAGACTCCTGCGAATGCCCAAACGAGAACGGAGGCGGAAATCCCGCCTCCGTTTTTGATTCTTTCTTTCCGCACATAATGGATATGTATAAGCAAATCGAATAGATGCACGTTATTTCTATCACTTGTTTATATACTGGAATAACATAAAATTCATTGTGAAATAATACACAAAATATTGTGTGCGAGGTAAAAGTGAAAGTCAAAATCACAAGCCTGCTAATAATGTTCACAATTCTGCTGACGGCCTGCGCGCCAGCCGCGACCTCGTCCCCTGCTGAGACGGAAACGCCCGTTGAAACGGAAGCCATCACCGAGGTCCCAACTGAAGCGGCGGCGAGCGAATGTCTCGCTTGTCATACCGATAAGCAACGTCTCATTGATACAGCCGCGCCAGTGGTTGCGGCGGAAAGTGAATCCAAAGGCGTTGGCTGAGGGGGCGATGTGGCTCCGTTGGAGCCATGGGAGAAAGCCATTGTGGATGCCGAGAAATTCCCGGCCACCGAGCACGGAAAGATCGCCTGTACAGACTGCCATGGCGGCGTTTCAACAGCGGCAGAGAAGGCAACCGCGCACGAAGGACTGGTCGCCAGCCCAAGCGCAGATTCACAGAAATATTGCGGCGAATGTCACGAAGAACAAACCGCATCTTATGACAACGCCCTGCACAACACGCAAGCAGGATATTGGACAACCATCAACACGCGCGCGGGTGATATGCCAGAAAACCATCCCGCACTGGAAGAGATGTTTGGCAACCACTGCGCCACCTGTCACACCACCTGCGGCGAGTGCCACGTAAGCCAGCCCAAGAACGTGGGCGGCGGCTTGTTCAGCGGGCACGTGTTTGAAAAGACTCCGCCGATGACGCGCTCCTGCACGGCCTGTCACGGAAGCCGCGTGGGCAATGAGTACCTCGGCAAGAACGAGGGCATTCCCGGCGATGTGCATTTCCGCGAGGGACGCATGAACTGTGTGAAGTGTCACGAAGGCGCAGATCTGCACGGCACAGCAGATGCCACTGCCGCGGCAAATCATCGCTTCAGTGGTGCAGAAGACCCGAAATGCGTGGACTGCCATCCCACGGCCGCGCCGGGCGGCGATGAGAATCCGATGCACCAGGCGCATGGTGAAAAACTGTCGTGCCAGGTTTGCCACTCGGTCACATACACGAGTTGCGACAACTGTCACGTGGCTGTCAGCGAAACCAGCGGCAAGCCGTTCTTCGAGACCGACGCCACTTATCACACCTTCCTGATCGGTCGCAATCCCACCCAATCGGAAGATCGCCCATACACCTACACGCCGGTACGCCACGTGCCCGCCTCGCCTACCGGTTACGATTTCTATGGCGAGAACCTGCTCCCGAATTTCGACGCGAGGCCAACGTGGGTATATTCCACGCCCCACAACATCCAGCGTAACACTCCACAGAATGCATCCTGCCAGGCCTGTCATGGGAATGCGGATCTCTTCCTGACCGCGGACAAGGTGAACGAGTCCGAACTGGCGGCCAACGCATCGGTCATCGTGAACCTGTTACCGCCCCCCATTGAATTGATCTTCGCGGCCCCAAAAATGCCTGCTGACCACGCCCAGCATGTCTCCAACTCCTGCACAGCCTGCCATGCCACGGGCATACGCGAAGCGCCTGTTTATCCTGAGAATCATGCAGGCTACACCGACCAAAATTGTATCGGCTGTCACAAGTCCCCATAGACTTGATAAAAAACAGACAATCCTAAAGGAGAAGAAAAAATGTCCAAAAAGTTCTCAATGTTGTTCGGACTGCTGATGATCTTCAGCATGATCCTGAGCGCCTGCGGCGCGCCCGCCGCTGAACCCGTCGTCGAGACGGAAGCCCCCGTCGTTGTGACCGAAGCGCCTGTCATCGAGACCGGCCCCGATGCACAAGCCCTGTTCACCGGTCTGGTTGCAAGCCTGACCGCTGACAATGGCTTTGGCACTGTTGCCGCCGCCAAGTACAGCGAAGAGATGGTGGATAAGCCCGCCTTCCTGCTGGATGTACGCGAAGTTTCCGAGATCGAAACGGACGGTTACATCGAAGGCGCAGTCAATATTCCGGTACGCGAAGTTCTCAACAATCTGGACAAACTGCCCGGTCTTGATGAACCCATTGTCATCTACTGCGCCTCCGGTCATCGCGGCGCGATGGTAATGTCAGCCCTCAAACTGCTGGGCTACACCAACGTCCGCAACCTGGGTGGCGGCCTCGGCGGTTGGAAGAAAGCCAACCTGCCCCTCGTGACTGGTGTACCCGAAGCCCCCGCCATCCTCAATAGTGCCGCGATCGTTGAGGATCAAGCCCTGTTCGAGATGCTCAATGGCTTCCTGACCAGCTTGCCCGAAGGCTTCTACTCCGTCAAATCGGACAAACTGGCGGAAGAGTTGGTGGATGCCGCCCCTGCCATCATTGATGTGCGCACCACTGCCGACTGGGACAAAGATGGCTACATCGAAGGCGCCATCAACATCCCGTTCAATGATTTCTTTGCCAATCTGGACAAACTCCCCGCACAGGATCAGCCCATCGTGGTCTACTGCGCCTCTGGTCATCGCGGCGCCATTATCATGATGTCCCTGAAGTTGATGGGATACGAGAACGTCCGCAATCTGGCCGGTGGCCTTGGCGCCTGGAAGACCGCCAAACTCCCCGTTGTTGGCTGGATCGATTGGTCTGCCAAATGGCCTGAGTACATTGCATCCCTGCCAGAAGGCTACAGCACGATCAAAGCCCCTGACCTGAACACCGCCCTTGCTGAAACCGCGCCCTTCCTTTTGGATGTGCGTGAAGCAGGCGAA
The DNA here is from genome assembly GCA_041918465.1 of Anaerolineales bacterium. Taxonomy (GTDB): domain Bacteria; phylum Chloroflexota; class Anaerolineae; order Anaerolineales; family Villigracilaceae; genus Denitrolinea. The sequence goes on along the minus strand of JAYRVQ010000128.1, from coordinate 3,854 downwards.
ATTACCGCCGACGGTTTCATTGCTGGCGCAATTAACATCCCCGTGCGCGAAGTTCTGAACAACCTCGATAAACTTCCTGCGCAAGACCAGCCCATCGTCATCTACTGCGCCTCCGGTGCGCGTGGCGCCATGATCATGGCATCCCTGCAAATGCTTGGCTATACCAACGTTAAGAATCTGGCTGGCGGACTTGGCGCATGGAAGAAAGCCGAACTCCCCGTTGAGACCGGTACAACTCCTGCCACCCCTGTGGCTGGTACCGCTCCCGAGGTGGACGCGACCCTCTTCCGCGACCTGAACGCTTTCCTGACTGCTCTGCCCGAAGGCTTCTACACCGTCAAATCTGCGGACCTGAACGTGGAGCTGACCGCCACTCCCGCGCCCTTCATCGTAGACGTTCGCACCGCAGATGAGACTGCCAATGGCTACATTGCCGGCGCGCTCCTGCTCCCGCTGGCAGACTTCTCCGCCAACCTGGCGCAACTGCCCGCCGATAAGGCCGCGCCCATCGTGGTGCTGTGCCAGTCCGGCCATCGCGGCGCCATCGTCATGATGTACCTGCGCATGATTGGCTACACCAACGTCCGCAATCTGGCTGGTGGCATGAACGCCTGGGTTGCCGCTGAACTGCCCGTTGTGAAATAAACCTGAACAACCTAAAAACTGCCCGCGGGGTCACTCGCGGGCAGTTTTTTCTGGGGGAATCGCCCTATGTGGTCACAAGGAATTATTGACGATAGTCACTAGCCAGACTTATGACAAGGACTTATATTTATGGCAGATCAAAATCACATTTGCTTATCTACAAGAGAGCATAAGATGGTTGAACTATCCACTTTGCGTGTTTTCTTGACCGCGGCGGAGGAAAAAAACTTCAGCCGCGCCGCACAACGCCTGCACATGTCCCAATCTGCAGTCAGCCAAAACATTCAGGCCATGGAACGGGCTTATAACATGGAACTCTTCTTGCGGCGCGGCCGCTCCATCGTTTTGAGCGAGGCGGGCGAAGCCATCCTGCCGATGGCGCGCGAAGTCCTGCGGGCCGCCCGTCTGCTGGAAGATGGCCTGCAGGATGTCAACAACCAGATCGGCGGGGAATTACTCATTGGTTGTTCCACTTCGGCTGGAAAATACCTCATGCCTGCCCTGCTTTCCTCGTTCCAACAACAATATCCAGCCGTCCATCCGCGCGTCAAAATATTTGGACGCGAGGGCGTGTACGAACGCCTTCTTAATCAAATCATCCCCTTTGGTGTAGCCAGTAAACACTTCGATCATCGTGAACTGGAATGTATGCCGCTCTTCGACGACCGCATCTACCTGATCGTGCCAATCAATCACCCTTGGGCTGAATTTGGACGTGCCACACCCGATGATCTCCTGGATCAAAAAATCATCATGCGCGAGGAAGTTTCTGGTACATGCGAAACCGTGATGGAAAATTTAAAGGGCTACGGAATCACGCCGGATATGCTGAATGTGGTAATGGAACTCGGCAACCCCGAGGCTATCGAAATGGCAGTGGAACGCGGCGTGGGAATTGCATTCGTTTCTGAAATGGTGGCGGCGCGTGGCCTGGCCTTTGGCCGTGTGAAGAAAGTGGAGCTGGATGGACTCGATTTACATCGCACTGTCCACATGGGGCGACATATCCATTATCCATTCACGCGCGCACAAAGCCTGTTCTGGGAATTTGCAAAAGCCCAGCACGATAAACTTAACACAGAGATATGGGACAGCCTGGTAAATTTTGCGACAATCAATTGAAGTTATGTTAAACTAAAGAGGCTCTCCCTTACCCTCATATGCAAAATTAAGGGACTTCCAGCGGGAGAGGAAAGAACGGGATGAGCCATGTTCACCTTTATTGAAAAAATCCTCTTCGTTCTGGCGACCATCGCATCTGTGTATTTCACTTATAGAGGCGCGCGCCGAATTGTAAATCACATCTCCAATGGACGGGGAAAAATCAATTGGACCATCATTCCAAAACGGATCGGAAAGGTTATCCTCAAGGCGGGATTCTTCCAAAATGTTTTTCGATTCCGACTCGTGCCGAGCATCTTCCACCTGCTGATTGGATGGAGTTTTCTCTCGCTGATGGTGATCGACCTGACGGATCCGATCTACGCTTTCAGCGGCGTGCGCGTACTGGATCATCTCGGCCTGTTTGGGAATCTCTACAAATCCCTGGCCGATTTGGCCAATGTGGCCGTGCTGATGGGAATCCTGTTCATGGTGACGCGCCGTTTCATCGTCCGCCCCGCGAACCTGTCCACGCGAGAGTCGACTCTCCTGCATCCCAAAGCCCGATTTGGATTTAATCGCGATTCGTTTTTCGTGGCGTCGTTCATCATCGTCTGCAACACGGCGCGCTTGTTCAACACATCCTTCTATCTGGCGGGGACAGGGGAACCTAACAGTTGGGAACCCATTGCTTCGGCGGTGGCAGGCCTCTGGTCAGGGATGGACCCGAGCGCGATCGTCGTGGGAGAGCATATTGCGTTCTGGATTTATTTTGGTGCGATCCTTGTCTTCCTTCCGTACTTCCCGTATTCCAAGCACATCCACATGTTCTTCGCTCCGCTCAATTTCGCGTTGAAGCCTGAACGCAAATCCATCGGACAGTTGAACTATGTCAATCTCGACGACCAATCCATCGAGCAGTTCGGCGCGGCGAAAATGAAAGACCTCGGCTGGGAGCAGGTGATGGACAGTTACGCCTGCATCATGTGTATGCGCTGTCAGGAGGTCTGCCCCGCGTATAACACAGGGAAGATTCTCTCACCTGCCGCGCTGGAAATCAACAAGCGTTATCACCTGAATTACGGCGGCGCGATGGATGGGGAACTTAAGACGCTCATCGCAGACGAGGCGGTGTGGGCCTGCACCTCGTGCGGCGCGTGCGTGGATATTTGTCCCGTCGGCAATGAACCGATGCGCGACATCCTCGACATCCGCCGCAACCTTTCGATGATGGAGAGCGCGTTCCCGAAACAATTGGAGACGGCCTTCAAGGGCATGGAACGCAACATGAATCCGTGGAACGTATCGCAGGCGGATCGGATGAATTGGGCGGAGGGACTCGCTGTCCCGACCATCGAGCAGAATCCCGCCCCCGACATTTTGTGGTGGGTGGGATGCGCGCCCGCGACAGATGCACGCGCGCAGAAGACCGCGCAGGCTTTCGCGAAAATCTTGAACGCGGCGGGAGTCAATTTTGCGGTGTTGGGAAAGAACGAATCCTGCACGGGTGATTCGGCGCGGCGCGCGGGACGGGAGGATATCTTCTTCGGCCTGGCAACGCAGAACGTTGAGGTGCTGAACGAGGTCGCGCCCAAACGAATCGTGACGACCTGTCCACATTGTTTGCATACGATCAAAAATGAGTATCCCGCGTTTGGTGGAAATTACGAGGTGATCCATCACACGCAATTCATCAACGAGTTGGTCGGCCTGGGAAAGATTCAGTTGGAAGTGACGAAGGATGATCTCAAAGTGACTTTCCACGATCCTTGTTATTTGGGACGACACAATCAAGTCTTCGATGCGCCGCGCGAAGTGTTGAAGTCCGCGGGGGCGTTGACGGTTGAGATGCCGCGTCACGGGGCAAAGTCCTTTTGTTGCGGCGCGGGGGGCGCGCAAATGTGGAAGGAGGAGGAAGCAGGCTCAGGTCGGGTGAATGAAGCGAGGTTCGCGGAGGCGAAGAAAACTTTGTCCACCTACCAACCGTCGGTAGGCGCGGAAACCATCGCAGTCGGCTGTCCGTTCTGCATGGTCATGCTCACGGACGCTACAAAAGCAGACGGGGGGGCGGTTAATGTGATGGATGTCGCGGAAATATTTGCCAAACG
>JAYRVQ010000127.1:0-2414 GCA_041918465.1 Anaerolineales bacterium | reverse complement strand
TTTTCCTTAAAGTGGACTTGCAAGGTTTCACGATTGAACCGCAAGCCATGACACACATCGCATGGCACGTACACATCTGGCAGGAACTGCATTTCGATTCGCAACTCACCCTGTCCCTGGCAGGCCTCGCACCGTCCGCCATGAACATTGAAGGAGAAGCGTCCCGGCTTGTAGCCGCGTACCTTTGACTCTGGCAACTCCGCGAACAACTTGCGGATTTCGTCCCACAGGCCGGTGTACGTGGCGGGGTTCGAGCGTGGCGTGCGCCCGATGGGAGACTGATCAATGTTGATGATCTTGTCGAGATGCTCGATGCCCTCGATGCGTTTATGTTCGCCGGGCATGGTGCGCGCGCCCATCAGTTTTTCGGCGAGCGCTTCATATAGCACATCCGTCATCAGCGTGGACTTGCCCGAGCCGCTGACGCCCGTGATGCAGACCAACTTCCCCAGCGGGATCGATACATCTATGTCTTTGAGATTGTTCGCCTTCGCCCCGACGATTTTGAGCGACTTACCGTTTCCTTCGCGCCGATTCCTCGGGATGGCGACTTGCTTCCGCCCCGAAAGGTACGCGCCCGTCAGCGACTTGGGATGCGCCAGGATCTGCTTCGGCGTCCCCTCCGCGATGACGCGTCCGCCATGCTCGCCTGCCGCGGGACCGAGGTCCACGATCCAGTCCGCGGTGCGAATCGTTTCGTCGTCATGCTCGACAACGATGACGGTGTTGCCGATGTCGCGCAATCCCTTCAAGGTTTCGAGCAGGCGGTTGTTGTCGCGCGGGTGGAGTCCGATGGATGGTTCGTCCAAAACGTAGAGAACGCCCACAAGGCGCGAACCCACTTGGGTGGCGAGTCGGATGCGCTGGGCTTCGCCGCCGGAGAGGGTCGCGGCGGAGCGGTTCAATGTCAGGTAGTCGAGGCCGACGTTGACGAGGAAAGTCAGGCGTTCTGTCACTTCTTTTAAGATTCGTTCGGAGATGGCTTTCTGGCGGGCGTTCAATTTTTTGCCAAGTTTTGTCGCCCATTCCTGAGTCCGAATCACAGGCCAGCCCGTGACGTCGATGATGTTGGCCTCATCTACGGTGACGGCAATCGCTTCGGGGCGCAGACGGCGACCATTGCAGGTGGGGCAGGGCTTGTTCGACATGAACTCGCTGACTTTGGCGCGGATGTACTCCGAGTTGGTGTCGCGGTAGCGGCGTTCGAGATTTGTGATGACACCCTCGAAGGCGCGGGAAAATTTAAATTCATTGCCATTCGAGTTGTGGTAAATCATTTGTACTTGCTTGTCGCCAGTGCCGTAGAGGACGATGTTGAGTTGCTCCTCGGTCAGGTCTTTGACGGGCTTGTTCAGGTCGATGTGATAGGCCTTCGCCGTGTTGACGAGGCTCTGCCAGTAATAGCCGCCTTCCTCTTTTGGCCCGCCCCATTCCATGCTGATGATGGCGCCGTCCATCAGCGACCGTTCTCGGTCGGGGATGATGCGGTCAGGATCGATCTCCAGTTTCGTGCCGAGACCCTGACACTCGGGACACGCGCCGTGTGGGGTGTTAAATGAAAATGTGCGCGGCTCGATCTTGGGGATGCTGATGTTGTGTTCGGGGCAGGCGAGATGTTCGGAGAAATGGAGATCGTTATTCGATATTCGGGATTCGCTATTCGATAATTCGGACTTCGAATTTCGAGTATCGAGTATCGAGACCGTTACGTATCCATCCCCAAACTTCAACGCGGTTTCAACCGAATCTGTCAGGCGAGTTCGATTCGCTTTCTTCTCTTCTTTATCTTCGGGGTGCGCAATGACGAGGCGATCCACCACCGCTTCGATGGTGTGAATCTTGTAGCGGTCGAGTTCGATCTCTTCGTCGAGGGAATGAACCGTCCCATCCACGCGGGCGCGGACGAAGCCCGCCTTGCGAATCTCCTCGAACACAGCCTGGTACGTCCCTTTGCGGCCGCGCACGACGGGAGCGAGGAGTAGGATGCGGGTCGAGTCGGGAAGCGACTCGATGGCGTCCACGATCTCCTGCGCGGACTGCTTGACCACCTCGCGTCCACAGATCGGACAGTGCGGGATGCCGACGCGCGCGAACAGCAGACGCATGTAATCGTAGATCTCGGTCACAGTGCCGACGGTGGAGCGGGGGTTGTGGCTCGTGGACTTCTGGTCAATGCTGACGGCGGGGGAGAGGCCTTCGATGTAGTCCACGTCGGGTTTGTCCATCTGGCCGATGAACTGGCGCGCATACGCGGACAATGATTCTACGTAGCGGCGCTGTCCCTCCGCGAAGATGGTGTCGAACGCCAGCGACGACTTGCCCGAACCCGAGAGTCCCGTGATGACCACGAACTTGTCACGCGGAATCTCGACGGTGATATTTTTCAGGTTGTGGACGCGCGCGCCCACGACGCG
>JAYRVQ010000126.1:0-3903 GCA_041918465.1 Anaerolineales bacterium | reverse complement strand
CGGCTACATCCTGCACGTTGGCGAGACGCTTCGTTCCCGTGACGGGATCTAGCACGTCGCGCGCGCCGCCGAGGTTGTGGAAGTAGAGGTTGCCGTCGCCGAGATGCTTGGTGACGCCGCCGCGCCCGCGCACGGAAACTTTCTTGCCCGCGCTGGCGATGCACTTTTCCACGAGTTCGGGCGGAATGAGGACGCGGTTCTTTTCAATACGCGCTCCATTGGCGGTGAGCATGTCGCGCGCGCCCGCGTGGTTGATGACGATGCCTGTCTCGTTCAAGATTCGCAGTGTGGCACTGTGAATGGATTCGACGGAGGATGAAGAGAGAAATGAAAACATGTTAATTTTCCAATGTTTTTGCCAAAAACTCCACGCACTTGCAATCGGAATCGACCACGTTTTCGATCTTCATAAATCCGTGTCCTTCACCTTTGTAGAGCAGGATTTCGCTTTGAATGCCGAGCGATTTTAATTTCTCGTGCGCTTCGATGGACTCGGAGGGAGGGCAACGCGGGTCGTTCTCGCCGCAAATAAATTGGACAGGCGCGCGCACGTTATCGAGGAAGAAGAAAGGCGAACGCTCGTACCAGAGGTCGTGGCGCTCTACGGGGTCGCCCATATTCTGGATGTCCCAGTATTGCAAATCTTCACGCGAGTTTTCGTGGCCTGTGAACCAATTTAAGAATGGCACAACCGCCGAACCGACGGCCCAGAGTTCGGGCTGACGCGTCAGACAGGTCATCGTCAGGTAGCCGCCGTGACTGCGCCCCGTCACCGCGATCTTTTTGGGGTCGGCAAGCCCCTCACGCGCCAAATACAGCGCGGCCGCGGCACAGTCATCGTTGTCGAGATGTCCCATCTCGTAACGGTTGGATACCGTCCATGCGCGGCCGTAGCCAGTGGAGCCGCGATAGTTGGGCGCGATCACCGTCCAGCCGCGCGAAGCGAGGTGGGCGATGAACGGGAGCCAGTAAAATCCCATGTGCCAGGCGGGGCCGCCGTGGATGATCACAACCGCGGGCCGCGAATCGTGCGGGACTGAGTCTTTTGGCGTGTAGAGCATGGCGGGAATCGGCGTGCCATCCAATGAGGGATAGGTCACCGCTTCGGGCGCGACGAACTCTGCGGACTTCAACTCGGCGGGCAGGGAATCTGTCAACTGTGTCAGATGCCCATCGTCGAGCGCGGCCAGCCAGAGGTCCGGAGGTTGACGCGGGTTTTCGTGGATGAAGAGGATGGATTGACCGTCCAGCGTGAACGTCGGCCAGAAGGCAAATCCCGCCTCGGTCTGGACCCGCCGCGTGGTCCCGTTTTCGGAGCAAATCTCCACCCAGGCGGTCTCACCGTGATTGCGTACCCAGGCGAGGCTCTTTCCGTCCTCGGACCACATAACGTTGTTTTTATCGCCCTCATCGTTCGTCAACCATTCGATATGTCCGTCTGAAAGGTGATAGATGCCAACCTGCGTCCAGCCGCTGGAGTTGGACGAGAACGCTATCTTTGTGCTGTCGGGCGACCAGGCGGGTTGGATTGCGTCCAGCGCCGCGTCCCCGCCGATGCGGCGCGGCGGACTTCCGTCGAGCGGGACGATGAATGTGCCGTCCGTCTGCCATTCCTGCTCCGCGGTGACGGCGATGTGGCGGCCTTCGCGCGACCAACGGACGAAGTGGGCAGGACCGCCGGGGGAGAAGAGCAGGTGGTCTCCACTTCCATCGATGTTGATAACGTAGAGATCGAAGTTGCCCGTTTTGTCGGCCAGGTAGGCAATCTGCGTTGAGTCGGGCGACCAGGCGTAGAAGGACTGGATGGTGAAGTTGATGTTTGGAGTCAGGTCGCGGGTTTCGCTGGTGGCGCGGTCGAGCAGGATGATGTGAAAGTCTTCGCTCCCGTTGATGTCAAGCGCGTAGGCGAGGAATTTTCCATCGGGCGAGTAGCGCGGGGAGAGTTTTCCACCAGCGTTGTTGGACAAATTCACAATTTGTCCAACAACGAGATCAAGTTCGTAGATTTGCCATTCCCCGCTTTTGTTCCAGGCGAATGCAACGTGGCGGCCATCGGGCGAAAGGCTGTAGCCATTGCCGACTTCTACATCAGGAACGCGGAGGAGGGATTCGAGGTTGAGCAAGATAGTCTTCTAGTCTGCTGGTTGGATGGTCGGTGAGTCATACAAACTCTGGCAACTTATCCATGCCTGCGCCGCGGGCGAGGGATGTGACCATGTCGACGAGTTCCTTCTCGTGGGCAAGCGCGGACTCGGGACGCTGGTACTTTGCCGCCAGTTCATTGGTGCGGATTTTGGCGCGGTCGAAGGTGTTGAGCGAACCGCCATCCATCCAGCCGCGCATCGAGTCGCGGTCGATGATGGAAGATGGCAGATACTGTTCGACCGCGAAGAGTTCGCGCGTTACTTTTTGCTTGAGGAAATCGGCCTTGAAATTAATGCCCTCGAACATGGCCGTGGCGAGCGTCTCGGTGCGGACGGTAATGCCCTTGAGCATGTGCTGGATCATCCCGATGGCTTCCGCGTCAATCGTCAGTTTCTCAGCGCTTTGGCAGGCAAGGAAGTCGAGCATCCCCGCGCCAGAAATCATATTGATGCCCGCCAGCGCGCCGACCAGGGCGGTCATGCCACTTTCCATGCCAGATTGTGCGTCGATCACTTTAGACTCGCTGGCGCACAAATAAGCGTGCGTGGGCAATCCCAGTGATTTGCCAACCTGCGCGTAGCCAGAATCGATCATGGCGGTTTCAATCGCGCCCATCGGCGTCCCACCTTTCCGCATATCGAAGATGGCCGGTGCGCCGCCCCAAACGATGGGCGCGCCGGGTTTGGCGAGTTGATGGATGGTGATTCCGCTCAGGCATTCCGCGGCGTGCTGAACGATGGAGCCAAGCAACGTCACGGGCGAACCCGCGCCTGCCAGCGGCATCGAGACGATTTCGGCTGGCACACCCGCGCGCGCCAGCGCGATCAGGTTGCCCGCGCCGAACGATGACCAGATCAGCGGTGGGGAGGGGCAAACATCAAAGACGGCTTGTGGTTTAATCGTCAGTGCCGCGCGACCGCCTGCGTAAATGGCGAGCATGTCGATCATGGCGTCGAGCGTCTTCAGCGAGAACGAACCCGTCACGATCGGTTTCTCCGAAAGCATCAGCACCACGTACAGCCGCCACAGGTCGCCAATCTCTTTCGGAATTTCGTTGCAGACCACTGCAGTGGACTGCGCGTCGTATTGGGTGAGCATCTCGGTCACTTTGACGAGCCGCGCCAAATCCTTCGTTTCAGACGGATGATGCTCACCCGTTTCGGGATCGAGGATGTGGACACCAGATGAACCTGGGTCGAAGTGGACGGCGTCGCCTCCATACTGGACCTTGGGCTGGCCGCGTCGGTCGAAGAGGAAGAATTCGTGCGGGACGGTTTCGAGCGCGGCGCGGACGGCTTTCTCCGGTATGCGGACGACTTGCGCGGCTTCGTCCACTTCCGCGCCAGCCGCGGCGAGCAGTTGACGCGCTTCCGCCGATTGGACTTTGATGCCCGGCTTAAGCATCAGTTGAAAGGCCTCGTCGAGGATGCGGGCGATGAGTTCGGGAGGGAGGAGTTCGAGTTTGGGTCTCATTTTAGTTTTGTAGTTTCATAGTTTGGTAGTTTCGTAGTTTGGTAGTTACGCAATACGAACTACGTAACTATCGAAACTACGTGACTATTCAACAGACTCGATGATTCTTGTCATCTCGGCAGAAATCTTCGGGTCGAGGGGATCAGGCTGATGTTCCGCGAGGATGCGGCGGGCTTTGGCGAGCGCCCAATCGCGGGCATCATCCTTTTTCTCTTCCCACACATTATACGGACGGCGATCCATGAATTCGGGCAGGAAGATCTCGCGCATGTGTTTCTTGGTGTG
>JAYRVQ010000125.1:0-9875 GCA_041918465.1 Anaerolineales bacterium | reverse complement strand
GTCCGGGCGGTGACAAAAGACCAGGTCCACGTAATCCAGCCCCAAACGTCGGAGCGAACCGTCAATGCCTTCGAGCAGGCGTTTCCGGTTCAGCGTGTTGCGTTCGTTGGAGCCGTCGTGCAGTCCCCAGAAAAACTTTGTTGAGACGAGATAACTGGAGCGCCGCCATCCAAGTTTTTTCAGCGCCTCGCCCATCACCGTTTCGGACTTCCCGCCCGCATACACTTCCGCGTTGTCAAAAAAGTTGACCCCCGCCTCGCGCGCCGCGGACATCATCTCCACCGCCGAGTCAACCTGGACCTGATTGTGGAACGTGACCCACGACCCGAGCGATAGCACGCTGACTTTGATTCCCGCCTGCCCCAACCGCCGATATTCCATTTCCATTTTCGATTCCTCTCCGGATTTTGAACTGCCGCGATTATACCTGACGGTGTGATTCGCGGCTCTGGTATAATTTCGCCATTCTGACGGCCAGAAGCCCAACACCCAAAGAGAAAAAGAGAATTCACTTTCGATGAAACGACTTCCGGCGCTGGATGTTTTGCGGGGAATTGCCATTCTCATTGTTTTGGTTCACCATTACGTGCCCGAGCAATTCAAGCCCCCGCTCTTTTGGAGCGGCGTGGATTTGTTCTTTGTACTGTCGGGATTCTTGATCACCGACATCCTCCTGAGAAATGTCAACGCCAAAAACTATTATCAGACCTTTTACATCCGACGCGCGGCCCGCATCATCCCGCCATACTGGCTTCTCCTCTTGATCTTTGTCCTGGTGATGAAGATCGAGCCTGAGATGCTTGGGTCTTCCTTCAGCAAACATCTGCCGTTTTGGTCTTACTTCACATTTACCCAGAACTTCCTGTATTCTGCCAGGAACTTCTGGCGCGATCCTTGGTTGGATGTCACCTGGTCGCTGGCTCTGGAAGAGCAGTTTTATATCTTCCTGTCCGTCGCTGTGAGAAACCTAAATAAAAAAGTTCTTGCAGGGCTGTCAGTTTTTCTCATCCTGCTGGCTCCCATCCTGCGGTTTTTTACAGCCAGTTCGCTGGCCTCCTATCAACTCCCTCTTCACCGCGCAGATTCTCTCATGCTCGGGGTCCTGATTGCCATCATTTGGCAGTCAAAAAGCGGACAGGCGATTTTCCATAACCATAAAAAATATTTTTTATGGGCTTTGCTCCCGTTCTCTTTGGGAATCGCCTATTTGATTTGGGTGGAAGCGGGCATCGGGACTCCGCTCGCGCATTTCATGCTCGCGTTCTTCTATACCGACCTGCTTCTTCTGGCGCTGGTCAGTTCATCGGAAAAGCCGGGTCTCCTCTTTGGCAATAAATTGCTGGGATGGCTGGGCCTGCGTTCTTATGGCATCTACCTGCTTCACAAACCATTCCGCCTGGTTGTATTCACGCTCTTCGAACAGCAATCCATCATCCTTGAACCGTGGATACGCACGCTGATCGTTACCGTTCTTCTGTTCGCGCTGGCAGAAATATCCTTCCGCTTTATTGAGAAGCCGTTTCTGAACTGGGCTCATCGATTCAAATACGATAATCCTCCCGCGCCTGCGGTCCTTTAGTAAATTTCCCATCCCGCTTCCTTTCCGCTATCTTTTGGATTCCTTCACAAAACCTTTACACGCTTTTGCTATCCTTTGAGGGTAATCAGGAATGAACTCTGAAAAATCACTCAAAGGAGTATGAAAATGAAAAAGACACTTCTAATCGTTGCGATTTTAGTTCTGGCGCTTGGCGCTCTGGGCGTGGGCGTGGCCTTCGCTCAGGGCGGAACTCCTCCGACTCCCACCTATCCTTATGGCGGCCAGATGATGGGCGGACGCGGCGGCTACGGTCCGACTCACACTTACGTGGTGGACGCTTTCGCCGCTAAACTCGGTCTGACCGTGGAGGATGTCAACGCCCGCCTCGCGTCTGGCGAGACGATATACCAGATTGCGCTCTCGAAGGGCATCTCGGCTGACGCTCTCCCCGCCTTCATGAACGAAGTCCACAAAACAGCATTTGACAAGGCTGTGGCCGCGGGTGTAATGACCCAGGCGCAAGCAGACTTCATGCTTCAGCGCATGTCCCAGAATGGCTATGGAACGGGAACCTGCCCAATGGGCGGTGGCGGATACGGTCGCGGCATGATGGGCGGCGGACGCTGGCAGACACAAGGGCAGTGATCAGTTATCAGTGTTCAGTAAAAGAAAGTCGGTCAGGCGCGAGTCTGATCGACTTTTTGATTCGGAGCGTATGACTCTATCCCCCATTTCCGCTATTTGTACAGACTGGAGAGATGGGTAACAGACGTTCGGAGACATAGGTGACAAGTGGATATATCAAGGATGATTATCATTCCGCAAGTTGATTTGTGCAACCTTTTGCTTGCAGAAAAAGACATCCAATATGCCATCCGTTTCGGTGGGGCGCAACGCGACGGGCTGATGACGGAAACCGGCGCTGATGTGAAAGGTTTTGCCCTGGAAATAGATCTTGCCCGACACATCCACCTTGCGGACCAGCTCATCGTTTTCGTAGATCACCGGAGGCAGTTCGGAAGGAAAAGGGTGCGGGGAGGGCTGGTAACGAGCCGAGGGGGTGAGCAGCTGCAGAGCCTCGTGAGGGCGGAAATAGTTGTAAGTGTGCCACCAATCATCGAAGATCGATTGGCATTCTAGCAAGTCAGCGATCGCCTGTTGCCGGATAACCTCCGTGAGGAGCGTGCGATTGAGGCGTTCATCCTTGCCCTGTGTTTGCGGATGATAGGGTCGGCCATGTGAGACAGCAATCTCGAGGCGGAGCAGCCAGGCCGTTAGAGTGGTATGGTGGGCGTCCAGATCAAAGCCCCAAGCGGCTCCATTATCCATCAAGATTCGTTCCGGCAAGCCAAAGCGTTCAAAAATGGCGGTCAGTTGCTCCTTTACGGTGGCCGCTTTCTCGTTGGAGCAGGCTTTGAGCCCCACCAGAAAACGCGAATGGTCGTCAATTACCGTCAAGGGGTGGCAATAGCCGCCTGCTTCCAAGGCAAAATAGCCTTTGAAATCCATTTGCCATAGTTCGTTGGGACGCTCCCGCTCGAACCTTTGGAACGGTTTGTGCTTTTGCGTTTCTTCTGGCTCAATCTTGTCGTGGCGGTGCAGAATGGCGGTGATGGTACTGGCCGCAGGCACCCTTTCACAACCAGCATTCTGTAAAACCTTTCGAATCTTGCGACCTCCCCAGGCTTTGTGTTGTGCACGCACCTCCAATACTTTTGTTTCCAGCGCTTGATCCGTCTGCTTCGGGCTGCGCTTGGGACGGCGCGACTGATCGCAGAGTCCCGCCACTCCCTTTTCGTGCTCGCGCTTCAGCCACTTGTATCCAGTCTTGCGACTGACCTTAAACTCGCGGCATAAGGCGCTGAAGTTGATATCTTCTTCCTTGGCCTGTTTCACAAAGGCGATTCGCTGGGTCATAGGTGTCTCTTCTTTCCAGGACATGAGTGCGTTCCTCCTCACGCCTGATTCTACATTGTGTCACCTATGTCTCCGAACGTCTGTTACCCATCTCTCCAGTCTGTACACTCTTCGATTTGGGGGAAGGCCGGGATGGGGGCCAGGCTTCGGCTATAATTTCCTCATGCCACATTTCACACGCAATACGCAATATGTAACATTCATCTTTCTTCTTTCATCTTTCATCTTTTCCTGTTCCACTCCCACCCCCATCCCCCTCTCCGCCGAATCTTCTCTTTACGTTTTTCGCTTTACGCCTCCCGCGTTGCTCGAATTTGATTCCAACTTCAACATCGCCCGCGAGATTCCGCTCAACCTGCCCTGCCAGTTGACCTCCACGCATCCCGCGCCGAGCGGACGTTACCTCGCGCTCGAACTCGCCTGCGCAAACGGCCCGCTCGTGCAAATAGTGGACCCGCTCACGGGCGAAACCACCATCCCCTTCACCGATGTGGACAGTCACTTCCTTGCCTGGGACCTCGACAACGGCCTGTACCTGCGCGTGGATGCGCTCGGCAACGCGCGGCTCATGCGCGTGGTCACAAACGGGCCCGCTGGACAATTTCCCCTCTCAGCGCCGACATACGATATGGATTTCGCGCCGGACGACAGGAGTCTCATTTACTCGTTCACGCGTGGACTTGGGCTTGGCTCCGAATTATGGGCCGCCACCAACACTGGAAGCCGCACCTGGCAACTCCACGCGGACAGGGATTCGATCATCACCTTCGCGCGCTGGTCACCGGATGGAAAGTCCATCGCCTTCATCAAAATGCCCGATAGCGCGATCCCTTTTCCGCTGGGTGAATTGTGGATGATGGATGCAAATGGTGGTAACCCGCGTCCACTCGCGCCCGCGGACGCGGGTCATGGCTACGCGGCGGCGTGGAGTCCCGATTCGACGCGCATCGCCTTCGTCGGACGCGAAAATCCAGATGACCCGCGCGCGGACCAGGTCGCGGGCGCGCTCGTCAGCAACATTTATATTGTTGATGTCACAACCGGGCAGATCACACAAGTCACTCACTTCGAGGAGATTTTGGTTGAGTCCCCCGTCTGGTCCGCGGACGGGCACTTTCTGGCGTTCTCCGTCGTCAGCATAGATGATACAATTAATATCTGGATCGCGGATCTGGCCTCGGGCGCGGTCATGCCCCTCGAAAGCCGCGGCCCGGCCTGTTGTCCGAGTTGGATCCGCAAGTGAGTCCTCATGAGACGCATCGTCGCTTTATCCATCCTTTTGATATTCATCCTCGCCGCCTGTGGTCCACAAGCAACGGCAGAACCCATGCCCGCGCAAGTGGAACTGGCGACTCCCAGCGCGCCCGCGTCAAAAACTCCCAGCCCGCTCCTCGCATCCACGCAGACGCCCGCGCCCAGCGCCACCGTCACGCCCACTTTTGGCCCCACCGCCACCGAAACACTTTTGCCCACGCTGGAACTGCCCACGCTCGAAGCGGTGGAACCCGCGCTGGATATGTGGGACGGCCTGCCAATCTATCTGGCAGAATCGTTGCCCGGTTTTTATTTCCGCGTGAAATTCAAACCAACCCTGTGGGGACTGACGCAGGATTCGTATGGGCAACCCGCGCTCGGCCATCGCAACATTGAATATTGCATCATCGCGCCTGCATCTCCGCGCGGCATGCCGCCCGGCACACAGGTGGAACATGATACCCGCCAAATCGGCTCACTGTTCTTTGAGATTAACGTGGTGCTTTCGCAGGGCGTGCGTCAGTTCGTCACTTATCAAGCCACCGACAAAATCATCTTCACCAGTTTCCAGGTTAACTTTGTGGATGAGATCGACGCCTGCCTCGCGGACGCGGAAGCCGTGCTCGCCTCGTTGACATCCGTTCCAGAATCGCAAGCCACGCCAATTCCCTAGCGCACCCAGTTTGGGAGGAATGTAGTGAACCGCTCGTTGAACCGTCTCGTTTTCATCGCCCTCCTCTTTTGTGGAATGACTTTCGGCGCGAGTGGACTTTTTTCTGATCGCGTCGCGGCAGGCGCGGACACTTCGACTTCGCTCAGTGCAGGCCTCGCGCCTGCTTCCGCGGTTCAGGCTTTTCTCTACCCTCCCTATCCCGGCACAGCCTCGCAAGAATCCATCTTCGACCACACTTCCCCCAACTACACCGACACCGATAAACTCACCACCACCTTCAACGGACATCAGGCGCGCAAGACCTGTCCATCGCCGCCGCCCGCCGGGACTCCGCCTCCCCAAAACGGCGTCTGTGATTACGGTTACAACATCTACTGGAGTTACAGCCTCGGCGATTGGGTCTCCTACAACGGACACGACGGCGCGGATTATGGAATCAGTTACCGTCCGCTCTACGCCGCGTCCCACGCAGACCAGGTCGTGTACTCCGGCTGGTACGATCCGCAGAATCACAAATCCAATCTCGGCATTTACGTTAAGTTGCATCATCCCAACGGATATTACACTTCATACGGACACATGAGTGCGGTTTCCGTGCAGACCTGCTCCACGCCCGGTTGTGTCAACCTCTCGCGCGGCGAAGTCATCGGCTTCAGCGGCAACACCGGGAACTCCACCGGTCCGCATTTGCATTTCGTGGTCAAGGATCCATCCAATCGTTCGGTGGATCCCTACGGCTGGACCGGCTCCGGCGCGGATCCGCTCAGTTACGGACAGCCCGAATCCCTGTGGGTGCAGTATCCGTCCCTCGTGTATTACGGCGCGAAGATCATGCCCAGCGGCGCGGCGCTCGCCTATCCGCCCGCGGTTGCCACCGGCCTCATCGTGGACGATGGGAGCGCGAACTTTGTGGAATCCCCATCCAGTTGCTGGAACATCGCCACCGCTGGCTCCGCGCAGGGGAGCAGTATGCGCTACGTTAAAGCGCGCACCAGCGCGGCCAACTGTTTTGCCGCATGGAATTTCCCTGCAGGTTCCACTGCGGGACTGTATTCGATTTACGTGCGCATCCCAGCCATCCATGGAACTACGGAGGGCGCGCTCTACAACATCACGCACGCGGGCGAGACCGACCGCGTAGTGGTCAACCAACTCGTCTTCCCCAACAGCTTCTACGTGACCGATGGCTGGGTGTACATCGGCAAGTATGCTTTCAACGGCACGGGCGAGGAATACGTCAGCCTGGGCAACCAGACACAGGACCCCACGGGAACGGTATCCAGCCTCGAGGTCGCGGCCGACGCGGTGCGCTTCGTCTACGTGACCGACGCCACGTTCACGCCGCCGCCGTCCCTCACCCCCACGAACACACCGTCTCCCACATTCACGCGCACTCCCACTGTCACGCGCACGCCGACCATCACGCCATCTCCCACTTTGACGCGGACACCCACGTTAACCCGCACCCCCACACTGACGCGTACACCCACGCTGACGCGCACGCCTACTCCCACCGGCTCGCCGACCGCGACGCGCACATCCTCGCGCACGCCCACGTCCACCCACACCAGCCGTCCAACTTACACGCCTGAATGGACACTGGTCAAAGTTTATTTCGCGAGCAAATATCGCTTCGACAACAACATCCAGCCCATCGAAGTCAACGGCGTGCGTTACGTAAAAACTTCGCCGTTCATGGGCGCGGCTGTGCTGACCGAATTCTTCAAAGGTCCCGGCTACACCGAATACTACGATTATGGCTGGCGCGCCATCTACAACGGCTTCACCGGCTTCAGCAAAGTGGAACTCATCGGCGACACCGCGCACGTGTACTTGAACGGCGCATGCCTGCCCAATGGCAGGGACTTCACGATTGCCGACCAGATCACTTTGAGTCTCAAACAGTTCCCGATCGTACAGTCGGTGAAGATCTACGACCAGTTCGGGCAGACGGAAAACCCGAACGGCGCTGGGGATTCCGAACCGCTCTGTCTGGACCCGGGGTTTGTCCCCTCGCCTACCAGCACCGTCTCCCCGACAGCTTCGCGGACTCTCACGCCCACAAAAACTTTCACGCCCACGCGCACGTTCACCCCGACCCGAACGTCCACTCCTACGCGTACATCCACACCGACGCAGACATCGACGCGTACGCCCACTTCCACGCGGACAGCCACCCTCACGCGCACCCCCACCTCGACCCAATCGCCCTCGCGCACACCTACGCCATCGTTCACTCCGACTTCCACACACACGCGGCGTCCCACCGTCACGCCGGAGTGGACGCTGGTAAATGTCTACTTCATTGATAAATACTATTTTGACAACAACATCCAGCCCTTTGTCTTCAACGGCGTGCGCTGGGTGAAGACCTCGCCCTTCATGGGCGCGGACGTGTTGACGGAATATTTCAAAGGTCCCGGAGCCACCGAGTATTACACCTATGGCTGGCGCGCCATCTATGACGGGTTTACCGGATTCAGCAAAGTGGAATTCAGCGGAGACACGGCGCGCGTCTACTTGACCGGTGTCTGCTCGCCAGCCCGCACGGATTTCACGATTGCAAATTTGCTGATTCTAAATCTCAAACAATTCCCCAGCGTTCAATTCGTGAAAATCTACGATCAGAACGGCGCGACCGAATTCCCCGATGGCGCGATGGATTCGATCCCAGTGTGTTTGAAACCATGATTCCGCCGTCCTGAGCGGGACGAAGTACAGTCGAAAGATGGGCTACTTGAACAAGCAATGTCTCGTATACCTGCCCTTCGACTTCGAGAAGAACACTCTCCGCTCAGGGCAATGGATTATTCAAATCATACAAATACAAATACACCGATGTGCCTGGCACACGATATTCGCGTGACAATTCCCCGATTGAATCCAAATATTCCAGAATAAAATCACGCTCGTTGAAATCACCGTCTTCGTAGACATGCGAGAAGAGGAACCAGACGCGCTCGCGGCCGCGTAACGCGTCCAATTCGGCGCGGTAGAGTTCGGGATCCGCGTGATGATCCGCGCCGAGGATGAAGTCGGACATGTCAAATCCGTACTTCGGCGCGTAAAAGCGGACGGCGTGTTCCGCCCAGTGATACACATAGACGAGGTCGCCATCCTTGCGGAAATCGCGCAGGTACTCCATCGTCGGGCGGATGTGTTCGCGCATTTTCGGTGCAGTGAGGTTTTCCGCGGCGAGGGTGAGCGGGCCGAAGAGCAGATACCCCGCGAGCAAAATGCGAATCGTCCACGCAAGCCAGCGCGGACGGGTGAACAACGCCGCGACGGAATCCATCCCCTCAGCGAGGAGGAGAGTCAAGGCCGGAGCGAGGAAAAGAATCATTCGCCCGGCGAACGGGTAAAGGGTCAGGAAGGAGGCGAAGAGGGCGAGGAAAAAGATGAGGAGGAGAAAAAGTCCAAAGCGCGGGAGTCGTCGCGCGAGTCCGATCATCCCCAATAAAAATAAAAGCGCGTTGATGAGGTAGGGAGTCCGCAGGCCGAGCAGGTCGGCGAAGGGAACGTAAAGGGAGCGGGATAGCCACGAGAAGGCGGTGACGTCGCGCGGCAGGAAACCTTCGCTCCAGAAATCCTGGAAGAATTGGTGAGAGGCGAGGTGCCGCAGGTTGCCGAAATAAAGCGCGCCGAGGCTGAGTCCCCAAATGAGGGCGACGAGAAGGAGGGAAAGAATTCTGCGTTTGTCTTTTTCGCGGACAGCCTGGATGAAAAGCGCCAGCCCCAGCGCGCCGATGACAAATAGAGCGGGGTGCGAAAACCAGATGACGAGCGCACCTGTAATGGCGAGGATGATTTCGTCATTGCGACCTTTGGGAAGCAATCTCTGATCTGGCGAGGAGACTGCTTCGCTCGGTCTCGATACGGCAAAGTACGCGTCTACTCGACCATCGCTCGCAGTGACGGTACTCATTTTAAGAAAAAGCAAAATAAGCGCCAACGCGATGGCAACATCGGAGGAGTACTGCTTGACTTCGGAAGAATAATAAATGAGCGCGGGGAAAAAGGCGAAGAGCGCGAGGGCGAAATTGGACGCGAACGCGCTGGAAATTTTTCGAGCGAGCAGGAACATCAGCACGAGCGCGAGACAACCTGCCAGAAACGGGATCAGCCTGAGGGCGTATTCCGAATCGCCGAAAATGAGCGTGATAATTTTTTGGAGCAGGAGGAATCCGACAGGCGCGCCCTGGTCGTTGTCGAGTTGACGAAAAAGGCCCGCGAAATCGCGGGCGAGGATATTGTTCGCCAGCATGGCCTCGTCCAGCCAGAGGGAGCGGTTGACGAGGTACTGCCGCAGGCGGAGTACGAGTCCCGCGAGGACGAGAGAGAGTCCAATCCAATCGCGCGGGATGAGGCGAGGAAAGCGTTTCATTGCACGGGAGGGGGACACGAAAGATGCTGATTTACGCGAATGCACACAGAAATTTAATTTCTCCGCGTCATCCGCGCTTGTCCGCGTCCTATTTGTATTCTTTGAGC
>JAYRVQ010000124.1:0-1878 GCA_041918465.1 Anaerolineales bacterium | reverse complement strand
CCCGCCACCAACCGCTTCAACGACGGCAAATGCGATCCGGCGGGTCGTCTCCTCGCGGGGACGATGGACATGGGCGAATCGAATCCCAGTGGGTTTTTATACTCGCTCGAAGCAGGCAAATCGCCGCGCATACTGCTCGATGGGATCACTATCTCCAACGGCCTCGCCTGGAGTCCCGATTACAAAATTTTCTATTACATTGACACGCCCACTCGACAAGTCCGCGCCTTTGACTATGATCTCGATACAGGAAACATTTCCAACCCGCGCGTCGCGGTGGAAGTCCCCGCGTCCATGGGCTGGCCCGACGGGATGACCAGCGACATGGACGGCAGGTTGTGGATCGCGCTGTGGGGTGGGTCACGCGTCTCGAAATGGAATCCGCTCACAGGTCAGATTGAAGCGGAGGTGGCCGTTCCCGCGCCGCACGTCGCGTCATGCATCTTCGGCGGCGCGCGACGCGACATCCTGTACGTCACCAGCGCGCGCCACGGGCTGGACGAATCCGCGCTCGCGCAGAATCCGCTTTCGGGCGCGCTGTTCCAGATCCAAACGCAGACCGTGGGGATGCCCACATTTGAGTTCGCAGGGTAGTACGACAAAATTAATTTTGTCGTACGCGGTAAAATACCACCATGGAAAAACGCATCGGCTATATTGATATTGCCAAAGGCCTCGGCATTCTCGTCATCGTGCTGGCGCACAATGACCTGGCGGGCTATCATCCCACTTTGCACAAATTTATTTATTCGTTCCATATCCCGCTGTTCTTCTTTTTGTCGGGCATGTTCTTCCGCCCAGAGCGCACCTTCAGCGAGACACTGCGTCGGCGTTTCAACACCCTGCTCAAACCGTATCTCTTTACGATCTTTTTGATCTATCTGGGCGAGGCGGCCTTCTCGAACATGACCTTCCCCGTCATCGCTGGGCGGATTGCCAAGTCCATGTACGCGACAGGCTATTACATTGATTGGGTGCAGTTGTGGTTCATCCCGCATTTGTTCGCGGTGGCGATCTTCGCGTGGATCGCGTGGCGCGATATCTTTGGGCGGATACGAATGGACTGGCTTCGCTGGCTTCTGCTTTTTGCCATGCTGGCCGCGGGCGTGCTGACGATGCCTTATTTCTGGCCGTTTCTTGCGCCTATCATCGGCGGGGAATTTTTTGGACTGCCCTTCAGCCTCGACCTGGTCCTCGCGAGTGGATTCTTCTTCCTCGTCGGGTACGAAGTGAACCAGCGCCCGCTGGAAAAGTTCTTCGCCTCGCCCCTCGTTCTCGCGGGGACCTTTGGCCTGCTCCTGACCATGGTGATTTTCCTGCCGCCCGTACTGGATTTCAACACGCGCACCTATCCCTCATTATGGATTAACACCGCTGAAGCCTTGCTCGGCATTGCGATGATTCTTTCACTGGCGCGCAATCTGGAGAAGTGGTCCGAGCGCGTCGCCAATGTGTTTCGCTATTTTGGCCGCATCTCGCTCGTCATCCTGATTTTCCACGTGCCCATTCAGGAGACTTTGTTCTCGAAGTTTACTCGTCTTGGCATTCCCACCGACCCGTCCATCGCGCTGGCGTTTTTGAGCGGCGTGCTCGTCCCCGCGTTGGTCTACGAACTGGCGATCCATCGCAATCCGAGACTGCGTCCGTGGTTTGGATTCGCAGCGGAGGACGCGTCTCACCGCAAAGAAGAGAAGAACGCGAAGGTGAATTGAGAACGCGAGGAAATCCCTTTTATCCCTTTCACACCTGCACTCCCTGTCCCTGCCCGCCGGGGCAAGTGTCCGTGGTTAAATTTTCAGCCCCCGTCTTTTGGACGAGGGCTGATGTTTTACTTCTCGCTCTGCGGAGTGGCAGGTGCGCGCCGCGCCTGGTCTTCCT
>JAYRVQ010000123.1:0-2212 GCA_041918465.1 Anaerolineales bacterium | reverse complement strand
CTTGATTTTTGTGTCTATTTTGCAGAATGAAAATTCCTCGCTGAAAGCCACTGTCCCGGCGGGGTTTTTGGTTTTCGGCATCACCGTGACCAACCTCGCGCAGACCGTCATCTTATATTTTTTGAAACGTCCGCGCATCAAGGTCATTTTCCAGTATGTGTCGCTCGTGGTTGTATTCACACTTTTCCTGCACGTTTTGCAGGTTTGGATCTATCCTGCTGCAGAACCACTCTCCCTCTCCAACCTGCGTTCGGAGCAGAAATACCAGCCTGACCTGGCCAAAGCGTCCTGGTATCTACAGGGGCGCGTCTCCCTGACCGCCCGCGCGGTTTTGCTCTACGGGATGGTCGCGCCAAAGCCGTTCATCCTGATGGAAGAACTTGGGATGGACGTCCCCAATTTCCGCACTTTCGAGATTGCCATCGGCGAATTCCACGTGGCAGGCTATTCGGGTTTGGCAGATTGGACCGTCAAATTCTGGATGCTTCTGCTTGCAGCGTCCGTCATCTTCTTTCTGTGGAATTGGTTCAAGAATCCCAAACCCATGCTGGCGCTTGGACTGTTTTCCTGTCTCGGATTTAATTTTGCATTGCACGTCATCTATGGGGATGACCCGATGTTGTATTCCCCTGACTGGGTCTATGCACTGGTTCTATATGCCGCGTTCTCCTTCGAGCGGGTCGCCTCCCACAAATGGTTTCAGATGGTTTTGATTCTCTTCCTCGCCCTGATGATGATCGTGAACATGCAACTCGTTTACCAGATCATGCAAGTCTCTGCGCCATTCTACGGCAGATAACATTCGCTCTTCCAACGAAAAAGCGGACAGCCATGCGCAGGCTGTCCGCTTTTGATTATGCTGAAGTCGGGTTACTGTTACTTCTTGCGTCCCTTCAACTCGTCGCGCAAGATCATGCCCATCACAAGGCTCACCGCGCTGACGACCAGGCCGCCCAGGAAGGCAGGCCAGAACCCGTCCACAGTGAAGCCCATGTCGAACATCAGTCCGATCTGACCGGTGAGCCAGAACAGGAAAGCGTTGATAACCAGCGTGAACAGTCCGAGCGTGATGATGATGGGCAGGCATCCGACGAATTTTGCCAGTGGGCGCACAATGGCGTTGACCAGCGTCAGGATCAACCCAAGGCCGATTAGAGAAACCCAATCGTTAGTCCAGTGGATGCCGGGCACAAAACTTACCGCCGCCCACACGGCCAAACTGTTGATGATCCAGCGGATAAGAAATTTGTTCATCGTTACTCCTTTTCAAAACCTATCTACGCAGTCACGGTCATTTCGTCGCGCCATCGGCGCGCATCCAGATCAATGTTCTTTCCGGATGGAATCCCGCGGCGCGGATGGATTCGTCTACGGGACCGGCGGGATGCTCGAGGACGAATTTTCGCTGGCCGAGTTCGCTTCGCGCGTGGACGAGCAGGCTGGTCGCGGCTTCGGGAGCGGAATCTGGCCCGAGCGCCAGCCAGAGCGGTTCGTGGCGTGTCCCGCTGGGGGTCCAGGAAAGAACCGCCTGGAGTTGATCGTCGCGTAACGCGGCCCACTGTCGCAGGTTCATGTCCACGAAGAGCAGGTAAAGCCAGTTCCACAGTCCGGGCGCGAGGCTTTTGAAATTCCAGGCGCGGTACCAGGCCAGCTCGTCCGGATGCAGACGCGCCAGCCATTCGCGTTGGATATTCCAAAAGCGCGGGTGACGCGGCATGATTTGGAATTCATTCGGTGCAACGGATGGGAAGCGTTCATCTGCGGCCGTCCATTGTGTGCGGCGGGAGTGTTCGCGGAAACCGAGGTTGGTGTAGAGTTCAATCGCATCGGGATTGTCGTCACGGACGTTTAGCCAGAGTTCCCCTGCACCGCGGTCCCGGGCGTACGCGATGGCCTTTTCGGTGACGGAGCGCGCGATGCCGCGGTGACGGTATTCGGGGTGGACAGCCACGTTGGCGATCATGTTGATCCTGTGGCCGTTATGGCGGAAGACGATCACGCTGGCGTTGCCGACGATCTTTCCGTCCACGTCCCAGACGTAACCGTTGAGGGGCAGGGTGGCGCTGTCCATCGTGTTGGATGCCCAGCGTAGCCAGGAATCGTCGCGGCTGGCGCGGCGCATCTCGCGGACGTAGTTCTCGCCGTCGCGGTCCATGCTTTTGTGGAAGCACAGTTCGATGAGGTCCGCCACCTGCGGCAGGTCGCGCAGGAT
>JAYRVQ010000122.1:0-2114 GCA_041918465.1 Anaerolineales bacterium | reverse complement strand
GCCGAGGCGGGTTCGTCCATCAGGATGATATCGGGTTGGATGGCAATCGTGCGCGCGATGCACAGACGTTGTTGCTGTCCGCCCGAAAGTTCGTAGGCGCTCTTCTTGAGTTTATCCTTCACTTCGTCCCAAAGCGCCGCGCCGCGCAGAGATTGTTCCACGAGTTCATCCATGTTGCCCTTGAAGCCGTTGATCCGGGCGCCCCAGGCAATATTCTCGTAAATGGATTTTGGGAAAGGGTTCGGCTTTTGGAAGACCATGCCGATCTTGCGGCGCACTTCCACGGGATCAATATTCGCGCCGTAGAGATTCTGCCCGTGCAGGAGCACCTCGCCCGTGACGTAACTGCTCGGCACGAAATCGTTCATGCGGTTGAAGGCGCGCAGAAGCGTGGATTTTCCACATCCCGAGGGGCCGATGATGGCAGTGATCTTGCCGTGACCGATGTTCAGGTTCACGTCCGTTACAGCCGCGAACCCGCCGTAGAAAATGGACAGGCTTTTGGTGGTGATGGCGTATTCTGGTTGGTTATTTTGCATTGTGTTTCCTAAATTCGTTGGTCGAGTAAGCCGAGGTACTCCGAGGCTGTATCGAGACCAACGAGTACCATAAGCAATTGAAGTTTCCTTGTGAAGTGGTGGTCTCGATACGCTCCTCGCTTCGCTCGTCGCTACTCGACCACCGTTGCTCTGGTTAATATTTCCTCTGGAATCGATTCCGCAACAAAATGGCCGTGGCGTTCAAGGTCAGCAACAAGACCAGCAGGACGATGATCGCGCCCGCGGCGATGGCGTGAAATTCGGACTGAGCGCGCGTCGTCCATTGGTAGATTTGGATTGGCAGGGCGGTGAACTTGGAAAACGGTCCGCTCGGGTCCACGCTGATGAAAGTGGACGCGCCGACAATGATGAGCGGAGCGGTCTCGCCGAGCGCGCGCGAGAGGGCCAGGATGCTCCCTGTCAAAATACCAGGCAGGGCGTTCGGCAGGACGTGATGCCAGACCGTCTGCCAGCGCGTCGCACCGACGCCATACGCGGCCTGCCGCAGCGAATCAGGCACAGATTTGATGGCCTCCTGCACATTGATGATGATCAGCGGCAGGACGAGCACGCCCATCGTCAGCCCTGCGGACAGGATCGTGCGCCCGTTCGAATCAGTGACCCCGAACAGGCTCCCGCTGGTGAACGGTTCCATCACACGGACGAAGATCGCCAGTCCCAGCATCCCGTAGACGATGCTCGGGACGCCCGCGAGATTGTTGATGTTGGTCTGGATGATTTTCGTCAGCCAGTTCTTCGGCGCGTATTCCTGCAAATAGACAGCCGCGCCTGTGCCGATGGGCAACGCGAACAGGAGGGCGATTCCCACCAGCCAGAGCGAACCGAGGATGGCCGTCCGCACGCCCGCGAACTCCGCCCGCGACGACATCGGCGAGACGAGGAACTGCGGCGTCAGCCACGAACGGAATTCCAGTTTTGCACCTGGATATTTCTCCGCGACTTCTGCGCGAATCTCCGCCCCATGCAATATGGAATCTGTCATGGACCAGGTATCTTTGGTGTCAATCTGGACAAGACGTTCCAGGAAAAGGGATAGCAAATCTGCCTGTGAGCGCGAGGCCATTGGCTGTTCGGTTTCCAGTTTTTTATACGCGCCTGAAGACAGGTTATCTTCCAAAATAGTCAGCAAGTCATCTTTGGTCAGTTCATTGATTGGCTTCGCTGTAAATGTGGCAGGGTCTTTTTTGTAGGTGTAGGCCACGTAGCCGAATGCGCCGTCCACCACGTTGTAGAGGAGCGCGGTGAGGCTGATAATGGCGATCAGCAACGCGGACAGAAATACCGCCTGCCAAATGGACGCGGCGCGGTAGCGGGTATTAAGGGAGCGGCGAAACTGGTCGCCTTCGGGGTAATGGTCTTGACGTGGGTTCATTCGTATTTCTCCCTAAATCGGCCGACCACCCATTGACTGATCAAATTCAACACTAGAGTCACAAGAAAGAGCATCAACGCAATGGCGAAGAGACTGTTGTAATCAATCGAGTTGTACGACAGGTCACCGCCGCTGATGCGGGCGATGTGACCTGTCATCGTCTCAGCGGCTTCGAAGGGATT
>JAYRVQ010000121.1:0-3001 GCA_041918465.1 Anaerolineales bacterium | reverse complement strand
GTCGAAGAAAAAATATCTTGAGCAGTTATTGCAAACCGGTCTCGACCACATCCTGCTCGTCCTGCACCCCGATGACGCGGCCGCCTGGAAAGCCATCAAACTTATCTTCGACGCGGATATCTTTCTCACCGTCCATCTCACGATCAACAAGAAGACCGCCAAGGACGGCGAAAAGACAATTGAGAAACTTGCCAAATTAGGAGTCCGCAACCTGTCCATTAGCACGCCTGACAAAAAGTTCCTCGGTGACATGCTTGCCATTCAAAACAAGGCCAACGCGTTTAACTTCACCATGCGCTGGGATTTGCCCGTTCCGTATTCCGAATCCAATCCGGCGGCCATTGAGACCGAAGATGACAAGGTTCCCGCGGGCGCGGGCCGCGCCTGGATCTACGTGGAACCCGATGGCGATGTGCTCCCTGCGCAGGGCGAAGCGGACAAGGTGATGGGCAATCTGCTGTCTGACCCGTGGGAAAAGATTTACAAGTAAGAACAAATCTAAAGCAAAGTGACAGTCACTTCCGAAGAGACTGTCACTTTGCTAATACTACCTTTTCACCTGTTACAATCGGGGAAACCCCAAAGGATGAATCATGAAACGAATCATGGCTTTGAGCCTTTTCCTGCTGGTTGTTTCGCTCGCATGCCAGACTGTCCAGCGGGTTATCGCGCCAGCCACTCCCACCATTGAAGCCTCACCAACGCCCGGGTTGACTCCCTCCGCGACCGTCAGTGTGACAGACGCGCCTGAAACGGCGACCAGCCCCACCGTCACGCGCGTGGCGCCGACTCCCATCACCTGCGCTGACGATTCCTGCCTGGATGCCTGTCTCAAGCGCATCAACCAGGAATTGTCCACACAGCCTCAGGGCGAGATCGGTGGTGATTACGCGGGATCCGACGCGAGTTTTAAACTGGTCAACTACAAAGTGGATGGCGACCAGATCCTGGAGCCTGACATCCTTTGGGTGCCTTCAGAATATAAAACCTTTCAGGGGGATTCTGCCTCGCACGAGCGCGTCTGGAATTACTTCATCTCTCTCATCCCCACCGAACAGCGAAAATGGATCACGGGGTATGTCGTTTTCACAGACGGCGCCAGCAACACCCTCGCCTGGGTCAGCCAGGTGGACTATAACGATAACTCCCGCTGGGCGTTGGGCGTGGACATTCTGGATTCCACCGATCCTATCAACCTCACTGAGACCATTGTCCACGAAGTGGCTCACCTGATCACCCTCAACTCCGACCAGATCATTCAAAGCGACGAGTTCATTTACACACCCTTTCAAAATACGGCAGTCTGCAAGCAATTTACATCCACGGAGGGGTGCAGTACGCCGGATTCCTATATCAACAAGTTCTATCAGAAATTCTGGTACATGATCTATGAAGATTGGATAGAGATCGTTTACAACGCCGATGCCCAAAATGAAGAGGAATTTTTCACGGCTGTAGGCGAATTCTATTCCAAATACCACGATCACTTCGCGCGTCCGTATGCCGCCACGAATATCAAGGAAGATATGGCTGTCTCCTTTGAATATTTCATCCTCAACTCCAAACCAACCGGGAGCGGACTTTCGGCCCAGAAAATGCGGTTCTATTACGATTTTCCCGAACTGGTGGCGCTGAGACAGCAGATGATCCAGAGTATGTGTTCCTACGTACAATAGCCGGGATGACAAACCAAAGGCCGCCGTAGTAAAATCCAGCCTATGTCAAATCCCAGACAACGCTTTACGCGTGGCAGGGGACTGCTGGAACCCTGGCTCGCCAAGATGCGCGCCCAGCGCGCGAACAGTCTGATCCCCGCCGGGTTGCGCGCCGGACGCGTCCTCGACGTGGGTTGCGGATCGTATCCATATTTCCTCTCTCACACTGTCTTTCAGCAAAAATTTGCCGTGGACCAATTACCTCCCAGCGAACATGGACAGCGCCTCAACATCCAGTGGTACACGCTCGACCTGAACTCCGCGCCCAAATTACCCTTTGAAGATAACTTTTTCAGCGCCGTCACCCTGCTGGCGGTGGTGGAACACCTCAATCCCACCAGCATGGCCGCTCTTTTCACCGAGACCTATCGCGTGCTCCAGCCAGATGGGGTCGTGATCATGACCACTCCCGCGGCCTGGTCGGATGGATTGCTCAAACTGATGGCGCGGCTTGGGCTGGTGAGCGCGGAGGAGATCCACGAGCACGTTTTCGCCTACACCCTGCCCCTGCTCGGTTGGTACTTTGGCAAGGCGGGCTTCGAAATGACCAAGGTGGACTTCGGTTATTTTGAACTCATGCTCAACATGTGGGCGGTGGCAAGGAAATGACGCTCTTACAAGACTATCATCCCCGAATAACGGATAAGCGCAGTACAATCCATAACGGTAAAAGCAACCATGCAAAAATCACTGCATCGTAAAAAACTTCCCATCCCCGAATCTTACTGGGTCATTCCCGGGCGGTTTCTCGCGGGCGAATACCCCGGCGGGTTCAATCGCGAACGCGTCCGCCTGCGCATGGATGCCTGCCTCGACGCGGGACTCAATACCTTCATCAACCTCACCGGGCCGGACGAATTACCCCCTTATCTGCCCGTCCTGCTCGAAGAGGCGGAACTCTACAATCGGAAAATCGAAGCCATCCATCTTCCCATCCGCGATTTTGGTTTGCCCTCCCGTGAAGAGATGATCACCATCCTTGATACCATTGATGCCATGCTTGGGCAAAATCGCAATGTCTACCTGCACTGCTGGGGCGGCATCGGGCGCACAGGCACCACCGTGGGCTGTTACCTCGTTCGCCACGGGATGACAGGCGAGCAATCCCTTGCCCAACTCGCGCAGTGGTGGGATGACGATCCCCGCCGCGCCTACTACCCGCGCACACCTGAAACCAATGAGCAGGTCCAGTTCGTCCGCGAGTGGCATGAACTGGCATGACCGCTACACCTTACAAGCGCGCTGGACGCGCGACTTGCGCGCATATCTATTTGAAAAGGCGGGAT
>JAYRVQ010000120.1:0-10402 GCA_041918465.1 Anaerolineales bacterium | reverse complement strand
TTCACGTTCGACGCCTGCGCCTTCTCAGACGATTTTTTCATGACAGGCGATGGACTCTACAACTACGATGAAGATTTGTTCACATTGAATGTCTCTGTCAGCGGAATTGCGAGCGGCACACTGACGTACACGCGCGACGCGGACTACAACCTGTCCGTGACGGGGGAATACGATGGGAATGAGATTAATCTGTCAGAATAGCCGCGACCAGTTTCTGGTCAAAGAAAGAACCGCCCTCGGGAGTCGAATCCGAGGGCGGAATGCTTTACATCCTGTCAATCGTCGCTATAATAGCGGACAAAATCAGTCTGATTATCGGAGGATGCGATGGATGTTAACGGTTTTTATGCGTTGTTCAGCGCCACATGTTTTACGCTGGTGGGACTGTGGTGGAAAGTGGTGGAGGCGCGGCCGCAATGGCACAAGGACGAGAAAATGAAAACAACGGCAGGCGGCATTTACCTGTCATTCCTCATCCCCGGCCTGATGGGATTGGGCGCGCAGATAATGGGCGCAGACAGCCCGCTCTGGCGCGCGGTGTTCGTCATCGGCGCGGCGTTTGGGATGTTTTACACCACGCGCATTTTAACCAAAACAAAAACAGCGGAGAAGACTGGACCGTTCCGCCGCAATCGCTGGATCGTGATCGTGATCTACGCGTTAATCCTGATCGGCTCGCTGGGCGCGGATAAATTCATCGCCATCCCCAACCTCACCCCCATCCAGATTGAAGCAATCTTTTTATGCCTGCTGGTGCTGATCGGACACGGCCTGGCCTGGGAATTTTTGACTGAGACACCATCTACTCCCGCCTAGGATATCCGACTCGGATTTCAAAGAGACAGTCTTTTTGGAAATGACTGTCTCTTTTTGATTCCTGCTAACTTTCGCGCACAGCGTTACAGCGCGGACATCCCTTCCGTTCGCAAAGAAGAGCCAGCGGATTGGTTTTGATGAGGAGTTTGACGCGGTCGATCAGGTTGTTCAATTGGACAGCCTGCACGCGCGCATCGCCGATGGTGACGGTTTCCACGTCGTTGTCAAGAAATTCTGCGATGGCATCGAAGCCAGAAGAGTCCCCGGGAAAGCCTGGACACTGGACAATGCGCCTGCGCGTCAGCGCCCAGCGGAGGAATTGTTTTCGTCCCGCCAGTTTTTCGGCATAGTGGATGCTGGTGTTCACGCTGTGATCCACGCCGATCAAAACCACCCAGCCATCCTTTTCTGCCAGCGCACCGATGGGCGCGAGCGGATCGTAGATGGTCTGCCGCTCGAGAGCGTAGTCAGCATTAATTCCCGCGAACGAAAGGATCGGGTGGAAACTGCGCTTCGCGCCCGCGTGTTGCCGCAAGGTCTCAGCCAGAACGCCCATCTCCTCGTCAGCAGGCAGGTCGCGCCGAAACGGGAGCGCGTCCAGTGTCCCGTTGCCATCCTCCCTTTTTCTGTTCATCTCCTCCGCCGCGTAATCCAATCCATTATTCGGCGGACCGACCAGCGGCGTCACCATCGTCTGGTAGGTGAAGGTCGGCATGACCAGCGAGCCGCAGATTTTGACCAGCGCGTCGATCACGACGCGCGGCCCACCCTGCACCTGTCCCAGCGACTTGAACGATCCATGCGCGATGACAGCCTGTCCCTTGATCGGCAGAGACTCAAGCCCCGCCAGCAATTCACGGACGGTGATCACGGTCACTTCCCTTTCCATTGCGGTTTGCGTTTTTCCGCGAACGCGCGCATGCCTTCCTTTTGATCTTCGGTGGTGAACAGGTTATAAAAATCCTTTTTCTCTTCCGTCAGCGCGTCGCCCAAAAATCTTTCGTAGGCCTGATTGACTATTTTCTTTGCGGATCGGATCGCGACCGGCGCGCGGGACGCGACCTCCTCGGCCAATTTCAACGCTTCATCCAAATACGCTTCCACCGGGACGATGCGGTTGATGAGGCCGAACTGAAGCGCTTCCGCGGCGGACAGAGTCCGATTGTTGAGCACCATCTCCATCGCAATGGCTTTCCCCACCGCGCGCGGCAGGCGTTGCGTCCCGCCCGCGCCGGGGATAACGCCGATGGTGATCTCCGGCTGACCGAATTTGGCGGTCTCCGAGGCGATAACCATGTCGCACGAGAGTGCGATCTCGCACCCGCCGCCAAGCGCCCATCCCG
The DNA here is from genome assembly GCA_041918465.1 of Anaerolineales bacterium. Classification (GTDB taxonomy): domain Bacteria; phylum Chloroflexota; class Anaerolineae; order Anaerolineales; family Villigracilaceae; genus Denitrolinea. The sequence goes on along the minus strand of JAYRVQ010000120.1, from coordinate 8,243 downwards.
ACACCGCCGCGATGACCGGCTTGCGGATGGTACGAATGCGTCCGAACTGCGCGATGGGGTCGTTATCGTACATCTGCTGAACAGTTTTATCGGCCATCTCTTTAATGTCCGCGCCCGCCGCAAAGGCTTTTTGATTCCCAGTGATGACCATCGCGCCGATGGCATCATCGTTGTCGAAGGCTTCGAGCGCGTCCATCAGTTCGCGCGTCAACGTGTGGTTGAGGGCGTTCATCGCCTCGGGACGGTTGAGCGTGACGAGTCCAACCCGTCCGCGCGTTTCGGTGAGAATGGTGGTGTAGGTCATGGGGAGTCTCCTGCCTTTCGTTGGTCGAGTAGGCGGCGGGTTTCGATACGTCCCTGTGGGACTACTCAACCACCGCCGCTGTACCGAGACCGATTCTACACGAGAAATGGTTTTGTGCTAACATTGGCAACACCCAAAAAATTAAACAGGAGCAGACCATGAATATCCTCGTCATCGTCCATTCCCTTTTGCGTTGGTTCATCATCGCCTTCGCCGCGCTGACGATCTTCAAATTCGCCATCAGTTGGGCGGGGAATCGTCCCTTCAAAAGCATGGACCGCGGCCTGGCCTCCGGCTTGAGCGGGCTGATGGATCTACAGGTCCTGCTCGGACTCATCTACTTCCTCTGGAGCGGATTCACCGGTGAGGGTTTCCCCGGCTATCGCATTCTCCACATGGTCATCATGATCGTTGCCGCGGCGCTGATGCACGTCCCCGCGCGCTTGAAGGCGTTGGGCGATAAACAGAGATTCTCGTATTCGATCGTGTCCATTCTCGGCGCGCTGGTGTTGGTATTTGTGGGGATCGCCATTCTGTCATAGAGAAGAAGACCATGAAGAGCCCCATCCTGCGTCTATTCGTGCTCACCTTCCTATTCGCTCTTTTGGTCAGTGTTATTGTCTCCATCATCGGATGGCTAATCGGCTGGAACACTTCCACCCAATTCAGCAACGGATTGTTCATCACTGGCGGATTGATTGTTGTCATCGGCTTGTTCAGCACGTTAGGCGGATACGATAAGCGCGCCGATCCCTACCTGACTTACACGCAATCAGCGGGAAGCATGGACTTGGCGGAACGCGGTCGGCGCATGGCATCAGATATGATGCAGGAATATCGCGCCGTTGTCTTTCTGACATTGATCGGTGTCTTCGTCATTGGCATGGCAATTCTTGTGGGAAGCCTGTTCTAAAACCGTCTGTATTCTTGCATTTAGAGAGGTGATCACCATGACATCATCCGTCGTTTGTCCATCTTGCGGTGAAGAAAACCTTGGAAGCCTGCTCATGTGCAGAAAATGTCAGGCCAGTTTGGTGGGAGTTCCCCGCATTCATAGGGACGAGCCTGAAACCGTAACCGACTCTCCTGCATCCGCTAACACAAATATCGGGACAGCCAGTCCAGCCTCAGCGGTGAATTACAGTCACGCCGCGATGCTGGCGGAAATTCGTTCCTGGGCTTTTTGGTCGCTGGGACTGGGTGCGTTGCATCTGATCACGTCAGGATTTTTAAGCGCCCCCTGGGGAATTTTGCTTGTGATCGTCGGCCTGGGATCCTTTTTCTTTCAATCCGCGTCCATGTTCATCATTTATGCCATCACACTTGCCTGGGCGGGGCTCTCGAATGTGCTCAGCCTGGAAACGGGATGGATCTTTTTTGGGCTTTACCAATTCTATCTGGCGTTCCGCGTCTTCCAGAAATTCCGTCTTTTTCACAACATGGAAAAAGAAGCCAGCGAGTTGACGGTCATCGATTCGGCACCGAAGGAACGTGCGGATCAATTCTTCCCCTGGCTGGGTTCTTTCTTCGGTTGCTCCTCCATCGTTGGATTCGTTTTGTTGATCTTGGCGGCCATTTTCATCGCCGTCGGCTCGAACGGAACAGCAACTCCCCCCGACTATTTTGGTTTCATCGAAGGCTTGATCGTGAACTTCGGCGTGCTGGGCGCTTCCATTGGATTGGCCTCGTTGCTATCAAAATATAAATTGAAAGCGCTGGCATGGATTGGCCTGATCGCGGGCGTTTTGACGGTTTTGTTGGAGTACGCCATTATCTTTCTGCTGTAATCCACAACTCCCCCACCTCCGCCGTGGACTTGAGAATCGCGTCCGCGCCTGTTCTTGTCAACTCCTCCTCCTCGCCAAAACCACATAGCACGCCCACCATCTGCGCGCCCGCGGATTTGCCCGCGCGCATGTCTACGGTGGTGTCGCCGATCATCAGACAGGACTCGGGCGCGACACCCATTTTTTGCGCGGCGTAAATGATCGGGTCGGGATAAGGCTTGGTGTGCGCGGCCGTCAACGCGGTGACGACCACATCGAAGTAGCGCGTCAGGTTGAAGTGGTCGAGGAAGGCGCGCGTGCCGCGTTCGTCACGCGCGGAGACAACTGCCATGGGAAAACGTCCGTGCAGTTGCGCCAGCATCGCGTCCACGCCGGGGATGAGCAGGTAGCGCTTCCAGCGTTTACGTCGGTGGCGATACATCCAGTTTACAACGGCGGCCAACTCATCGTCCAGGCCGAAGCGGTCGGGAATCCCCATCAGCGCGTTGCCCGGGGATTCGATCCACATCACAAAACGGCGCGCGGCGCGTTCGGGGTCACGGAAGAGGAGGCGCGGCGGGAGGCGGGTCACCCTGGCGGTGTACAGGTCATCGGTGTCGCTCAGGGTTCCGTCCACATCAAAGCACAGGGCGCGCACACGCGCGAGGTCGAGTTGCATGATGTAATTTTACCGTAACGAATCCGAAATTACGGGATGGGGTGATTGTGCTATACTTTCGGCAGGAAATATGTTTCGCTCCAAATCTGCCACCGATGATCGAACCCGCGCCCTGCTGGACCTGCTTTATCACGTCAGCCGGGAGGTTGCCACCGCCCTGGATCTGCGCACGGTGTTGCAACGTGTGCTCTTCGAGGCCATGCGCAACGTGGGCGGCGAGCGCGGCAGTATTGTGGTGCTGGATGATAATAATAAACCGCTGGATGCCACCATCGTCTACGGGCAGCAGTTCCACGAGCACACCACCCAGCAATTGCGCGAGACGGTGGAACGCGGGCTCGCGGGGTGGGTTGTCCGCAACCGGAAATCTGCCCTGCTTCCCGACACTTCGCGCGACGAGCGCTGGCTCCGCCGCCCCGATGATTCATTGGACAAGACAGGCGCCAAGTCTGCCATCTGCGTGCCGCTTCAGGCGCGTGAACGTTTGGTGGGCGTACTGACCCTGGTCCATTCCATCCCGAACGCGTTCAACGAAGAGCATCTTGAATTGATCCAGGCCATCGCCGACCAGGCGGGCGTGGCAGTTTTGAATGCGCGGCTCTACACCGAAAGCCAGCGTCAGGCGCGCGTGATGACCGCGCTGGCCGAAGGCTCAGCCGCCATCAATACGTCCTTGCGGGTGGAGGAGGTGCTCCAACGCATCCTCAATCAGACCGTCCAGGCCCTGCAAGTGGAGACGGCCGCAGTGGCATTGACCGACTCCATGACGGATGAATTGGTCTTCCGCGCCGCCACCGGACAAAATGCCGGGTACATCATTGACCGACGCCTGCCGATGGGTGAAGGTTTGACCGGGATTGTCATCCGCGAGGGACGCGGGGTGGTTGTTCCATCCGTCAGCGCCGACAGGCGTTTCACTGACCAGGATCGGTTTGGCGCCATACGCGCCAAAGCCGTGGCCATTGCCCCGATCAAGACCCAGGCCGGCGTCATCGGTGTGCTGGAAGCCATCAACCCGATCAGCGGCACATTCGACCCAGACGCCCTGCTCGTTATGACCGGTCTCGGAAGCCTGGCAGGTACCACCATCCAGAATGCCCAACTTTACGAACGTCTCGACGCCGCCCACGAACGCTACCGCGAACTGTTCGAAGACAGCATTGACCCGATCCTGATCACCGATTGGGATGGAAACATCCTCGAAGCGAACCGTCAGGCCATGTACCTGAGCAATTACGAAAATTCGGAATTGCGCGGACTGAACATCCAAAAATTACATGAGGTCCACTGGCATCGCGTGGGCGAAGAGTTCGAGATCCTGCATAATGGCGAACCATGCAGTTACGAAACTGCGCTATGCAAAAAAGAAGGCGGAAAAGTTCCCGTGGAAGTGCACGTGCGCCGTGTGGAATTCGAGCAGTCCGATTCACTGCAATGGACAATGCGCGATATCTCCGAGCGCAAGGAATTGGATGCCCTGCGCGAAGACCTGGCCGCCATGATCTACCACGACCTGCGCTCGCCGCTGGCAAACATCGTTTCCAGCCACGAAGTGCTTTCTGGCATGCTGAATAAAAAGGATGAGTCGGCGCAGTCCATTCTTGGGATCGCCTCCCATTCCACTGCGCGCATACAGCGGCTGGTGGATTCCCTGCTCGACCTGAACCGTCTTGAAGCAGGCCAGCCAGTGGCAGAACAAAAAGTGGCGGACCCCGTTGCCCTCATTGAACAGGCATTGAAAGATGTGGCTCCTGCCGCAGAAGGGCGGCGGCAAAAGTTGTCAACCAGACTGCCCGAAAAATTACATTCCATCTGGGTGGACCCGGATGTAACGCATCGCGTGCTTGTCAATCTGCTGGAGAATGCCATTAAATTCACCCCCTCCGAAGGGGCCATCGAGGTTGGTGTGAAAGAGGAGGGAGAGTGGTTGCATTTCTGGGTATGCGACAATGGCTCCGGCATTCCACCCGCCGAACAGGAACACATCTTTGAAAAATTCACCCGCCTGCGCGGCAAGGATAAACCCGGTGGACTGGGGATAGGGCTGGCCTTCTGCCGGATCGCCGTGCAGGCGCATGGCGGCAACATCTGGGTGGAAAGCCAGGAAACCGGCAAAGGAGCCACATTCCATTTCACCCTGCCAGTGGCCACCCAACAGCAAATTGTGACCTCCTCTGCTTCATAATTTTTTTCGGAGAAACTCATGCAATCCATTGCAAACAAAATCTTTATCGAAGATTCCTTTCCGGGCGTCACGCTGGGAGCCATCAGCACCCCGCGCGGACTGATCCAGATCGACGCGCCTCCCTCCCCCGATGACAGCCGCACTTGGCGCGCCTCGCTCATGAACGTCGGCGCCGGGCCCGACCGCCTTCTCATCAACATCGATTCTCACCCAGACCGGACGCTGGGCGCGCGCGCCATGGACTGTACCGTCATCGCCCATGAAAAAACCACCCACGCCTTCCGCAACCGTCCCACCACCTTCAAGGCACAGGGCGATGAGACTGGCGCCAACTGGGAATCCATCCCCGGGCTTGGCTCTGTCCGCTGGGCGCCACCCGAGATCTCGTTTACGCATGATATGTTCCTATATTGGTACGAGAATCCCATCCATCTCGAACACCGTCCCGGGCCGGCCGCGGGCGCCCTCTGGGTCATCCTGCCTGTGGAAAAGATCGTCTTCGTTGGCGACCTGGTACTCAAAAACCAGCCTCCTTTCCTCGCCAACGCCAACCTGCCGCACTGGATCGATTCGCTCAAAACATTGATGAGCAGTGACTTCAAAAGCTTCACCATCGTCAGCGGCCGCGCGGGAACGGTCAACATGCAGGCTGTCAAAACCCAATTGGACATCATCAAACATCTGCACGAACGCCTCGAAAAACTGGCCGCCCGCAACGCGTCCCCCGAATCCACTGAAAAATTGGTAGACCATCTGGTCAGCAACTATAAAGCGCCTGCCGCCCGTCAGAAACACTTCGCCCAACGCCTGCGCTACGGCCTGCGCCACTACTACGTCCGCCATTACCATCCCGTCAACGGAGCCGATGACGAATAGCCATGTCCCGCTTTGAAGCCCTCTTTGAACTCTCACGCGGCCGCATCGTCGAGTCCGTCCACTTCGGCGCCATCGCGATTGTGGACGCGCAAGCCAACCTGCTCTACTCCTACGGCGACCCTCACACGGTCGCTTTTTTACGCTCCTCCGCCAAACCCTTCCAGGCCCTTCCGTTTGTGGAACGCGGCGGCATCGAGACTTTCGGCCTGACACCGCGCGAACTGGCGCTGGCCTGCGCCTCGCACGAAGGCTCGGATGAACACATGCGCGTGGCTGAATCCATCCAGCAAAAAGCGGGGATTCAGGAGACCAACCTGCAATGCGGAGTCCACATGCCCGGCGACAGCGCCGCCTACAAAGCGCTGATCGCGCGCGGCGAGAGACCCACACCCAACCGCAACAACTGTTCGGGCAAACACAGTGCCATGCTGGCCTGCGCCAAAATGCAGGGACTCCCGCTCGACACTTACCTGCAGAATGACCATCCGATTCAACGCGACATTCTGGCTGGTTTCTCCGAAATATGCGGAATCCCCGCTGACAAGGTGGAGCTCGGCGTGGACGGTTGCTCCGCGCCCAACTTTGCCGTACCGCTCGTCAACGCCGCGCTGGGATTCGCCCGCCTAACCGACCCGCGCGGACTTTCATCCACGCGCGCCGAAGCCTGCAAAAAAATTACATCCGCAATGACGACTCACCCCGAAATGATCAGCGGGCGCGGCGAATTCGATTGCCGCCTGATGCAAACGGGAAAAGGGAAAATCGTCTGCAAGCGCGGCGCGGAGGGCTTCCAAGCCATCGGCCTCCTGCCCGGCGTGATCAGCGAACACGGAGTCGGCATCGCCTTTAAAGTCAGCGACGGCGACCTGCTCTTCCGCACCATCAACATCGAACCGCTCAATCGTGTCCGCCCGGCGGTGACGCTGGAGATTCTCCATCAAATCGGCGCACTGGACGAATCGCAACTGAAAGAATTATCCGTGTTTGGCCCCAGCCTGCCCATCAAGAATCATCGCGGCATTGTGACGGGCGAGTCGCGGCCAGTGTTTACCCTGCAACGCGCATGAACCGACTAGCCCAACGCGCCCTCAAAATTCACGAGACTTTGCTCGAAGTCTTCGGCGAGCCCATCTGGCGGAATCCGCTTCCGCCGGTGGATGAACTCGTGTCCACGATCCTGTCCCAGAACACGAATGACACGAATCGCGACCGCGCCTTTAATTCACTGCGCGCCAAATTTGCGACGTGGGAAGCCGTCCGCGACGCGAATGCTGAAGATGTAGTGGCCGCCATCCGTCCCGCGGGACTCGCCAACCAGAAGGGACCGCGCATCCAGCAGGTGTTACGTCAAATCACAGAGGAGCGCGGGGGGCTCGACTTGTCCTTCCTGAAAGACTTACCGCTCGAAGAAGCGCGCAGTTGGTTGATGAAATTCAACGGTGTCGGCCCGAAGACGGCAGCCATTGTTCTGTGTTTCTCGCTCGGACGTCCCGCCTTTCCGGTGGATACGCACATTTACCGCGTCAGTGGCCGAATTGGATTGCGTCCTGAAAAAATGACCGTCGAGCAGGCGCATCCACATCTTGAAAATTTATTTCCGCCCGAAACGTATTACGCCGCGCACTTGAACCTGATTCGATTGGGGCGGGAGGTTTGCCACGCGCGCAAACCTGATTGCCCGAACTGCCCGATCCGGAAATTGTGTGATACGGGGAAAACCGCCAGTTTGTGAAATCTGTCATTGACAAAATTCAGTTGCTGAATTATGATTGCACTATAAAGTCCATTGTACTAGTAGACATTAGGTCAGAAGGATAGTTCATGCGCCTCTCCAAACGCGGTGAATACGGCCTGCGAGCCATGATCATGCTGGCGGGTACTCCCCATGAAAACGCTCCCCTGCCGGTGGTGCAAATCAAGGAGATTTCCGAACGCGAGAAAATCTCCCCCAAGTTTCTCGAGCAAATTCTGCTGACGCTCAAGAACGCGGGCCTGCTCCACAGCAAAATGGGCGTCGGTGGCGGGTATTACCTGGCCAGACCAGCCAGCGAGATCACCCTCGGCCAAATCTTCCGCGTGCTGGACGGCCCCGTGGCACCCATCAAATGCGTCAGCCAGATCGCCTACGAGCCGTGCGGTTGTCCCGATGAAGCCACCTGCGGATTACGGCTCGTCATGTTTGACGTGCGACAGGCCATTGTGAACATCCTCGACAACACCAGCCTCGCCAACGTTTCCACCCGACAGGAAGCGGTGCGCGCCGAACTGGGAATCGTTCGCGGCTGACAGGTTTCAGAACGCCTAAAAAAGGCGGTTTTTCGTCGCCCAAAAGTCTACTAGTACAATAGACATTATATACTTTCCGATAAATCGGAGAGAAAAACTCAACAAGGAGTCACTTTTCCATGGAAATCGAAATCGCAACCATCCTGC
>JAYRVQ010000119.1:0-1939 GCA_041918465.1 Anaerolineales bacterium | reverse complement strand
GCGAGCGTGATGTCTTTTGCGGATAATGTCCCCCCGCACGAGCGGCACTTCACTTCCTCGATCTTCGTCTGCCCGGGCAAATCCACCTTCATGGTCACCTGCTGGACGACTTCGGTTTTCCCGGCGCGTGCCGCGGCGTAGACAAGTCCCGCGCCGCCCGCGAGGAAGAGAATGCCCACGAAACCGAATCCCAGACCAAAGGTCAGCCACGAGGCGCTCCCCTGTCCAGATGTGGAGCCGACAACATTCAGTAATCCGTATCCAAGCAGGCACAGTCCGATCAAAAATAGTATCGCCGCGCCAACATAAAGCAAAGGTTTTGCGTTCATAAGATGAAGCCTCCTGTGACGATATACGGAAAGTGTAGCATTTTTTTGCACTTTCAGACATGTGACTTTCGTCTCTAAATATTCCTGTTTTTGTCCAATTCTGGCAGTGGATGGTTTGGCTGTATACTTGAGGAAAGTTTACCGCGAAGCACGCAAAGATTTTAAAAGGTTTTCTTCGCGATCTTTGCGACCTTAGCGGTTCAAAAATGGTGAATAATATGACCCTCAACGAACAATACAACAAATGGAAAGAAACCACGCTCAAGAAAACTCTCGAAAAATTCAAGGAGCGTAAAGAGCGCTTCGCGACCTCCTCCGAAATTGAAGTCCCGCGTGTGGCGATGCCTGCTGGTGGTCTCGATACACCCGGCGAACACGGGTTACTCGACCACCAAGAGTATCTCGACAAACTTGGTTTCCCCGGCGAATATCCGTACACGCGCGGCGTTCAACCGACGATGTACCGTTCGCGGTTTTGGACAATGCGGCAGTACGCGGGATTCTCCACTGCCGAGGAATCCAACAAACGTTATCGCTTCCTTCTTGACCAGGGGCAGACCGGGCTTTCTGTCGCGTTCGACCTGCCGACTCAGATCGGCTACGACGCGGACGACCCCATCGCGCAGGGGGAGGTGGGCAAGGTGGGTGTCTCGATCTCATCCATCCGCGATATGGAGCAGTTGTTCGACCAGATTCCGTTGGAGAAGGTCTCGACCTCGATGACCATCAACGCACCCGCGGGGGTTCTGCTGGCGATGTACATTGCCGTGGCAAAGCGACAGGGCGCGGACATGCACCAGTTGCGCGGCACCATCCAAAACGATATTCTCAAAGAGTACGTGGCGCGCGGCACATATATCTTCCCGCCCGCGCCGTCCATGCGGCTCATCACTGATATATTTTCGTTTTGTGCGAAAGAAGTTCCGTATTGGAACACGATCTCGATCTCGGGCTATCACATCCGCGAGGCGGGCTCCACCGCCGTGCAGGAAGTTGCATTTACACTCGCGAATGGAATAGCCTACGTGGAAGCGGCCATCAAGGCGGGCCTCGACGTGGATTCCTTCGCGGGGCAACTCTCGTTCTTCTTCAACGCGCACAATAATCTTTTGGAGGAAGTGGCAAAATTCCGCGCGGCGCGGCGGATGTGGGCTAGGATCATGCGCGAACGCTTCGGAGCCAAGAAACCGTCCTCATGGCAGTTGCGCTTCCACACGCAGACGGCTGGCTCGACCCTCACCGCACAGCAACCCGAGAACAACGTGGTTCGTGTGACGTTGCAAGCCCTCTCCGCTGTCCTCGGTGGGACCCAGTCCCTGCACACCAACAGCATGGACGAGGCCTTGTGGTTGCCCACCGAAAAATCTGTCCGCGTGGCGTTGCGCACCCAGCAGGTTATCGCCTTCGAGTCGGGCGTCGCTGATTCGATCGATCCGCTGGCGGGTTCGTATCTGATCGAGCATCTGACCGACGAGATCGAAAAAGGCGCGCTCACCTATATTGCCCACATAGACGAGATGGGCGGCGCGTTGCAGTCCATTGAACGCGGCTTCATGCAGAACGAGATCCAAAACGCCGCCTACGCCGCGCAACAGGCCATCGAGAAGAAG
>JAYRVQ010000118.1:0-3722 GCA_041918465.1 Anaerolineales bacterium | reverse complement strand
TCGGCGCGCATGGCAGACCGTTGCACGAACTGTCACACCGATGTGGCCGCGCAGATGATGGAGGTCGCGTCCCTGCATGGCTCCATCTCGCATCGCAACGCGGACCTTTCGTGTGGTCACTGTCACCCCGATCATCGCGGCCCCGACGCGCCGCTGACGGTTGCCACGGGCGCGGACTTTCCGCACGAGGCGTTGGGATTCTCTTTAAACGGTCACCAGCAAAGAGTCACGGGCGAGGCGTTTGCCTGTGTGGATTGTCACGCGCAGAGTATCACTATCTTCGATCCGCTGTCGTGTCAGACTTGTCATCGACAGATCGACGGAATCTTCGCGCAGGCGCATACTCTCAATTTTGGCGCCGATTGTCTGGCCTGTCACGATGGTGCCGACCGTTTTGGAAAAACTTTCACGCATAATAATTTTCCCTTCCGCTTGGACGGAAAACACGCGCAGGTGGGATGTGTACATTGTCACACGGGCGCTCTCGCCGCGGCGGATTTCGCATCCGCGCCCACGGATTGTTTTTCCTGTCACCAGCCGGACGATCCGCACGCGGGCCGCTTCGGCGCGGACTGTGCGGCTTGTCACACGTCCGATGGCTGGAAGCCCGCCAAATTTGATCATAGCCTGTCGGCCTTTAAGTTGGAGGGAGAACATGCGGAAGCTACGTGCAAGGATTGTCACAAGAACAATGTCTATCAAGGCACGCCCTCTGATTGTTATTCCTGCCACGCGCAGGATGATGAGCACAATGGCCGCTTTGGCGCGGACTGTGCGGCCTGTCACACACCAACCGATTGGGGGAACGCCATTTTTGATCACTCGCGCAGTGCCTTCCCGTTGACGGGCGCGCATGGCAATGTGGCTTGCGAAAGTTGCCACGTCAACCAGCAGTTCGCGGGGACATCTGCCGCGTGCGCATCCTGTCATGCCGACCCGCAGTTCCATGCAGGCGCGTTTGGCGCGACGTGCGAATCCTGTCACAGCACAACAGCCTGGAGTCCCGCGTTCTACAACCTTGCCCATCCGCAACCTGCGGTGGATGAGCATGGGAGCGGCATGTTCCACGGCGGCACCACCTGTCGCACCTGCCATCCCTCTTCGGTTTACACCTACACTTGTCTTTCCTGCCACAGCGATAATCAGGGCGGGGAGGGTGGGGGAGACGATTAGTGAAGCAAAGTAACCGTTTGGGATGTTTTTCGTTCAGTGCGATCGTCACTGCTTTGATCACGCTGTCGGCCATCGTGGGCACGACGCTGGCGCGCGGCAATGGCATGTTTTCCGCGGGAGCGCTCAACGCCCAAACAGGCGCGGCGCTGGGCGGTTTTTCGTCACACGCGGAAATTGGCGGGGATTGCGGACTGTGCCATACCGCGCCCTGGGACTCTGCCACGCTGGCTGATCGCTGTGCCGACTGTCACGCTTCCGTGCGGACCGAGCTGGCTGATCCCGCCTCCCTGCATGGTGCCATCCTGACGCGAACTCCCGATGAAAAATGCACTGACTGTCATACCGAACACAAGGGGGAGTCCAACCCGTTGACGCGCGTCGAGCAGGGTATGCCGTTCCCGCACGAGACGCTGGGATATTCATTAAACGGGCACAGGCTGACGGTCACGCGCGAACCGTTTGACTGCTCTCATTGTCACCAGCAGGATTTATCCAATTTTGAGTCGGCCACCTGCGTTGACTGTCATCGCAATTTGGATTTGGCGTTTACACAGGCACATGTGTTAAGTTGGGGAAATGACTGTCTGGCCTGTCACGACGGCGTGGATACCTATAACAGGCACTTCGATCACGGAGAAGTTCCGTTCACGTTAATCGGCGCGCACGTAGAAGTGGACTGCTACACCTGCCACACGGATGCTCGCTCGCTGGTGGACTTGCAGTCCACGCCGCGGGATTGCGTCTCCTGCCATCGCGCGGACGAGCCGCACGAGGGTCGCTTCGGCTCGGACTGCGCGAAGTGCCACACGATGGACGCATGGACTCCCGCCTTATTCGACCACAACCTGGCCGCGTTCAAACTGGAAGGCAAGCATGCGGATGTGGCCTGCGAGGAATGTCACACATCTGACTCACAGTCGGATACGCCGATGGAATGTGTGGCGTGTCACGCAAATGATGATGAACACGCGGGAACTTTCGGCACGGAGTGTGACTTATGTCATAAACCTACTGGTTGGGATGACGATCCGTTCGACCACAACAAATCCAAATTCCCGTTGATCGGCGGGCATTTGGGCGTAACTTGCGAGTCCTGTCACAAGGACGGGAAGTTCACAGATACGCCCATATCCTGTGTCGCCTGTCACGGGTATCCGGGCTGGCACGGATCGGCCTTTGGCGCAAATTGCCTGGATTGCCACTCGGTGAATACCTGGTATCGTGTAACCCAGGGAATAGGCCATCCCTGGTGGCGCCACCCGGAGGGCGAAGTTGGCATGGGGAGTTGTAGGAGTTGTCATCCTGTTTCTGTGTATGATTCAGATTGTTCGTCTTGTCACGGCAGGGGAGGCTTTGATTAGAAAAACGGATAAAACAATCGCTCCCTTGAAAAAAGGAGCGATTGTTATTTTTAGAAGGTTGACTCAGGGTTTGCCGCCACTTCCTCCGTTGCCTCCACTACCGCCATTTCCACCAGTCCCATTTCCACCGGGGGTGGGGTAGGGGCCCGGACCATAAGCGCCCGGTGTGGGATTGCCCGATCCGGGAGTCCCTGGGGCATATGGACCCGGTCCATAACTCGGAGGGGTAGGGGTTTCGGTCTCGGTCGGAACGTCTGTGATTGTCGGGATGGGGGTATCCGTCACAAGCGCATTCTGGAAGCGGTGCTGGTAGCGATTGCGGAATGTTTCTGGATCTTCCACTCCCTGACTGGCGAGTTGGAGTTGTTCCTGCGTCATTACGCGCGCCTGTTCAAGAGCAGGCTGTTCCTCGTCGCTGGCGCGGGTTTGCAGTTGTGCCATCACTTGTTCCTGCGTTTGTAGTTGGGACTGAATTTGCAGGAGACTTTCGTGCATATCCTCATCATTTTGACCGGCGGCCAGTTGCAATGCGGTTTCAATGTGCAAGTGCAAGCGTTCCAAAACTTTTTCAGGAATGATCTCGTTCTGTTCGGCAAGAGCGGCCATCTCACGGACGCGGACTTGCGCCAGCTCCATCAGGCGTTCCAGTTTGGCGTCAGGGTTGGATGTTAGCCACAGGCCGACATCCTCGCTCAGGGTTTTGACTCCGTAAAGTGGTTCGATGGGTGTGTCGTTCTGCGCGGCGAAGACGGTGCTTGTGCTCGCGAGCAGGATGAGCACGATCAGGGTGGAAATTGCGAATTTCATGACAGGCATCTCCTTTCTGAAGATCAGGTTCCAACCAATGAGACGCCGAGTCTTCCGAATGGATGCGGCTTCCCGAATTTGAGATGCTTCGGTGAGGAAACGCGCCCGTCCGCGCGCCGCCGCTTGCGGGTCCCGCGCGGAAACGGTTTTGAGTTTTTGGATCTGTTCAATTAGAAGAGTCTGGTCGCTTATGTTCATTTTTTTCATCTTCCTGTAAATGTCTCTGCAGGGTGGTTAGAGCGCGGTGTTGCAGGGATTTAATGGCGCCGACCGGTTTATCGAGGGCGCGCGCTATCTCTTCATTGTCCCATTCTTGCCAGAATTTCAAGGCGATCACCTGCTGTTGATCTGGTGTAAGTTTTCGGATCATACGCAAAAGAC
>JAYRVQ010000117.1:0-8758 GCA_041918465.1 Anaerolineales bacterium | reverse complement strand
TTCGATCGCGGAGGTGTCGTTCGTGATGCGGCTCATCAGGTCGCCTGCTTCGTGCTCGGCGTAGTAACTGAGCGAGAGATCATGCAATTTGCCGAACACTTCCACTCGCAGAACGCGCAGGACGTGCTGGCCGGTCCATGCCATGGTGAAGAAGGTTGCGCCGGTCAACACTGCGCCGAGCACGTACAACGTGATGACGATGCCGATCAGGCGCGCGAGTCCCGCGACGCGGTCTTCGTTGGTCGAGGTGGCGGGATCGGGCATGACATATCCGCCCATGTAAAAGGCTTTGTGCACGATCTGACGCGAGAACGATAATGTGGACGGGTCGCTCGTCGCGAGCCAACAGCTGGAGGAGGCGGCCGCTTCGGTTTCCGACGACCCGCTGGGTGCGCCGACCGGAGCGAAACTTCCCATCACAGATTGTCCGACCGGGACGAGGAAGCAGTCCGTGGCCTGGCCGGATAATTCGGGGGAGGTCACCTGTGTCCATGTTGAAATGATGACGAACAAAACCGCCACCACGATCATGTACCAGAAGCGGCCAAAGTACGAGCCGAGGCGACCGAGCGTTTCGCCCAGGTTGCGCGGCTTGAGAGTTTCTTGATTGAGGAAGCCGCCTGCGCGGCCGGGACCGTGCATCATTGCGTCACCTTCCCTTCGGGCAGTAATTGTGAGTTGTAAATTTCTGCATAGATCGGTTCGTTTTCCATTAAGTCTGTGTGTTTACCTTGTGCCACTACTTCGCCTTTTTCGAGCACGAGGATCTTGTCGGCGTTGATGACGGTGCTGATGCGTTGCGCGATGACGAACGAAGTGCGGCCTTTCATCAACGTGTCGAGCGCGGACTGGATCTGCGCTTCGGTGGTGAGATCAACCGAGGAGGTCGAGTCATCCAGGATGAGGATGCGCGGATTGAGCAGGAGCGCGCGCGCAATGGCGACGCGTTGCTTCTGTCCGCCCGAGAGCGTGGTGCCGCGTTCGCCCACGTGCGTGTCGTAGCCTTCGGGGAAGGACAGGATAAAGTCGTGCGCGGCGGCGGCCTTCGCGGCGGCTTGAATTTCCTCGAGCGTCGCGTCGGGTTTGCCGAAAGCGATATTGTCGCGGATCGATCCGCTGAAGAGGGTCGTCTCCTGCAAGACGATGCCGATCTGCGAGCGGAGCGAATCGAGCGTGATGTCGCGCAGGTCGAGGCCGTCAATCGTGATCCTGCCTTCGCTCGGATCGTAGAAGCGCGGCAACATATTGATGATAGTGGTCTTGCCCGAACCGGTCGCGCCGAGCAGGGCGATCGATTCGCCGGGCTTGGCGTCAAAGGTCACGTTCTTGAGCACAGGATCGCCTCCGCCAAAATAGCGGAAGGTGACGTTCTCGAATTTCACTTCACCCTTCACCTGCGGCAGTTTGACCGCGTCTGGCTTGTCGGTGATGTCGCTCTTGGCGTCGAGAATTTCGAAGATGCGATCCGCGGATGCGGCGGCCTGTCCCATTTGAGTCACGATCATGCCGAACATCATGATGGGGAAGAACAGGTACATCAGGTACATCGAAAATTCCTGCCACGCGCCGAGACTAAGCGTACCCACAATGATCTGCTTGCCGCCCACGTACAAAATCGCGGCCTGTCCGAGATTGGCGATCATGAAGACCAGCGGGAACAGGAACGTGAACAAACGGTTGACGGCGATGGCCTGCTCCATCGTCGCGTCCGCGGCGGTGCGGAATTTTTTCTGCTGTTCCTTCTCGCGCGTGAAGGCCTTGATCACCTTGATGCCCGCCAGGTTTTCCTGCAACACCGTATTCAATGCCGAAAGTTTTTGCTGCACTTTCGCGAACATCGGCTGGGCAAGGCCCGCGAACACCGCGAACAGCACAATCGCGATCGGCAGGATCGGCATGGCCGTCCACGCCAGCGCGGCGTTGGATGTGAACAAAATGATGACCGTGCCCGTCAGCAGAATCACCGCGCCCACGAGTTGCAAAAGTCCCTGCCCGATGAACAGGCGGACTTTCTCCACATCGTCCGTGGCGCGGATCATCAACTGGCCGGTCTGATTTTTGTCGTGATACGAGAACGATAAATTCTGGATCTTCGCGTACAGGTCATTTCTTAAATCGTATGCGACCGCCTGCGAATTTTTCTCCGCCCAGAACGCCTGCAGGAAGGAGAAGACTCCGCGCAGGACGGCGAAGACGACAATGGAGACGAGGGCGATGGTCAGCGCCTGCGGAGCGTTCGTCAGATCCGCTTCCAACGTGACCCGCAACTGGTCGGCCGTTGTGGACGCGTCCCTGCCCGTGGCTTCGAGGATCTGCGGCAAGGCCTGCCCGAGGAACGATGCGGGGATCTGATCCAGCGCGGCCAGAATCTGATCGGCGACGTATCCGCTCGTCACTGCATCGATCACATTGCGGATCATGCGCGGCACGGCCAGTTGCGAGAGCGTGGCGATGAGGAGAAAAATATACGGTAAAAGAGCCTGACGTTTGTAGCGGGTCAGGTACTTGATGGCGCGGCCGATGCCCTTGAAAGAGGAGCGCTGGCCTTTACGTCCGCGCGTTGCAGGTTTGGTCATGGTTGCTTGCATGAGAGTCCTTATAATTTTTGGATTTACGATTTCGGATTTGCGATTTCCAGTGTGCGCGCGGCTTTCGTCAAAATCTCCAGCGCTTCATGGACTTTCGTTTTTTCTTCCGCGGATAATTCCTTCGCTAGTGCGTCCACCCAGCGGAAGCGCGCGGCAATGCTCTTCTCGATCAGTTCGCTGCCTTTCGGCGACAGGGTCACCTGTTTGGCGCGGCGATCATTGGGATCCTCGGCGCGGTCTAGCAGTCCGCTCTGAACAAGTTTTTCCACGGTCTGGCTGGCGGCCGCCGTGGTAATCTCCATGTGTTCGCTGAGATCGGAGATGCCGCACTGTTTTTTGTAGTAGACCTGCATCAATAGGAAGAACTGGGGCATGGAAAACCCCAGTGACTTCACATACCGTGCCTGGTCACGCATGGTGCGATGGGTGGTCGCTTCCACCCACTGGCGGAGGGATTGGGAGAATTGTCTGGAATCGGTCATAGTTAAGCCTTCTTTTTAGTTAAGCAGGCTAAACTATATACGCGAGTTAAGCTTTGGTCAAGGGAAGGGGGATAAGAGAAGTGTTAGAGAATCACGGACTGGTCTGGATCTTCCCCGCGATAATGTCCGCGATGATCTGCTCCAGGTCGGCTTTGACCTGCGGGGAGACCAGCGAGTCGAGGTTGTGGAACGGCGAGAGTCCCACCTCGCCTGTCTCCAACGTCCCGATGTGAATTCCGCCAGTAAATGTTTTTTCGACGATGGCTTTCGCGGCCCGCACCACGCTGACATCAAAACGTTTCTCGATGCTGGTGAGGATAATATCCGCGAACTCAGGAAAGGTTACTGTCCAATCGGTGTCCACCCCAATTAACCAGGCATCCCCATATTCCTGCACTTCCGCACCCGCGCCCCAACCTACACCGTGGCCTGCGACCGGGAGGATGACATCCGCCCCTTCGTTCAGCAATTGACGCGCAAGTCGCCTGCCTTCGGTGGTGCAACAAAAGCCGCCGACGAACAATCCCTCATGTTTATTCGCGTCCCAGCCAAGCACTTCAACGTTGGTCCCGTTCTTCTGATTGTAGTGGTCCACGCCGAGGGCAAAGCCGTCCATGAAATCCGTCACCTGCGGAATGTCGATCCCGCCAAACACGCCCACTTTACCGGTCTTTGTAACCGAAGCCGCCACATAGCCTGCCAGGAACGCGGCCTGGTCGGTGGCATAGACCTGATTCCAGATGTTATCGAGAGGCGGATCGTAGACAAAATCCATCATCATGAATTTCTGGTCTGGATTATTTTCCGCCGCGCTTTGGGTCTGCTCGAACGCGACAACCGGCGCGACGATCAACTTACAATCGGCGTTCACGAAGACGCGCATGTTATTTTCAAAATCTGATGAGGATACCGATTGAAGCGCGGTGGCATCCCAGCCATATACACTGGCGGAATCCTGCACGCCCTTGTACATCAACGAATTGAAATAGTTATCGTACAAACCGCCGGTGTTGGTCACCATGCAGATGCGTCCATTTGCGGAGACGGGCAAGGGAGTGACGGTGGATACCGAGACCAGAGGCGCACATGCCGAAGAGACTTGATGCAGATACTCCTGACACTCGGTACTCGTTAGGGAGCGTGTAACGCGTGTGCGCGCAAAGGCGACGAGTTCATCCATGTTCATGAAATAAACGCGCAACCCAGCATCACCGCTTGTGACGAGACGTGACCCATCCGGGCTGAACGCAAGGCTGTTGAGCGCGGACCCGTCCCCAAAGAAGGTGAGCAGTTCGAGCCCGGTCGCGGCATCCCATAGTTTTACCGCACCGTCGCGGCTGGCGGTGGCGATACGTCTCCCATCGGGGCTGAAAGCAACAGCCACGACGGCATTGTTGTGACCTCGTAACGTGAACACTTCTTCACCCTCTTTGACATCCCAGACTCTTGCCATTCCATCCAGACTGGCAGTGGCGAGCCGTTTCCCGTCCGGACTGAACGCCAGTGACCAAACCGAATCGGCGTGTCCGCGGAATGTGAGCAACTCCTGATTGGAGTCAAGGTCCCACAGTTTTACCGTTCCATTTTGCAGGCTGATGGCAAACTGCGTCCCATCCGGGCTGAACGCAATGGATTTCACTTCCGCAGGGAGTTCGAGAGAGTTTATTAACTGCGGTTCTTTCAGATCCAAAATATTCCAGATTTTGACTTTATAGTCATCGCTGGCAGTGACGAGGCGCGCTCCGTCCGGGCTGAAGGCAAGCGCATTGACCCAGGCCGTATGTGCAGACCATATATGAAGCAACTCGTCCGAGGCCGCATCCCACAAAGCAATATTCAAGTCCTCGTCTGCTGTCGCAAGAATTTTTCCATCCGGGCTGAGGCGCGTGACGCTCACCGGGGTCTGGTTCGTAAGGGTCTGACTTTTTTCGCCCGCCGCCACATCCCAAATACTGGCTGTCCCATTCACAGTTCCCGCGAGACGCGTTCCATCCGGACTGAATTGAATATGATTCACCGGATTCCCGGAAAGGGTCAGCAATTCACTGCTCGGCGAAACATCCCAAATTCTCACTGTCCCATCATCACTGCCGCTGGCCAGATATTTTCCATCCGGGGTAAAGGAGAGGCCGAAGACTCCACCGCCATGACCCGCCAATGTGAACAATTCCCTGCCGGAAAACGCGTCCCACACTTTCACTTTACGGTCGCCACTGCCGGTCGCGAGGCGCGCTCCGTCCGGGCTAAATGCCACCGCGTAGATCGTGTTCGTGTGACCGTTCAGAGCGAACAATTTTTCACCCGTGGCCGCGTCCCAGACGGTCGCTTCATTCCCGCTGACGGTGGCGCTGTGTTTGCCATCCGGGCTGAAGGCGGCAGTCCAGACCCAACCGGGATGATTCAATGCAAGCAATTCCTCGCCAGTGAACGCGTTCCACACGCGGGCCGTGCCATCGTCGCTCGTGGTGATCAGGCGTGTTCCATCCGGACTGAAAAATGCAAAGGAGACGTAATCGGTGTGACCGGGGAAACTGACCAGTTCCTTTCCAGTGGCGAGGTCCCAGATTCGCGGGAGATTGACCGGTGTGACCGTCACGAGGCGTGACCCGTTCGGACTGAACATCAACCCGTCACTCGCGTCGATCGGACCTGGTAGTGGAATCTCCGTTCCCGTTTCGGCGTCCCACAATCTGACGGTTCGGTCGGAGAGGATCGTGGCAAGTTGTTTTCCGTCCGGGCGAAATGAGACGGCGTGACCATTGACCGCGAACAGCAATTTGCCGCTGGCCGAATCCCAGACTTTTGTAGTTTCATCCGCGCTGGCAGAGGCGAGGCGCGTCCCATCCGGGCTGAACGTCACGTTGACCAGCGCGCCGGGTTCATGCGCCGGGATCACAAGCCGTATCCGCGAAGCCACTACAGATTGATGCAGGGCATCTTCTGCCTCGAGCGTGTAGGATCTTGAGATCGCCTCCAGCGCCAGCAGGACACTGCGCTCGGGGTCCACATCCAGATTGCCGATGGAGGCCGCGGCCAGTTCGCGCGAGGCCGACTGGCGGCTGGCTCTCTGTTCCTGCAAACCCAAAAATCCCGCGACGACTGCCAGAACAATGGCAACCACAAGCGTACCAGCCAAAACCATGGAGCGCTTGCGGAGTTGCCCCGCGGCGTGTGCCTGATCCTCGGCGCGTCTCCGCTCCATCTCGGCCAGTTTTTGGGCCGCTTCCAGTTCGCGCTGACGCTGGGCTTCCCTCTCGGTGGCTTCTTTTTCTGCAAGGGCTTGCGACTCATTAAGGAATTCATGCTCCAGCGCGTTCATCTCATCCTGATGGCCGGATGCCCATTCGCGCGTCTGCGCCAGCCGCGCGCCGCGATACAACATATCCGACTCGCGGTTTCGGGACACCCACTCCTGTGCCGCGTCGGTTAGATGACGGTGGAGACGCAGGTCTTCGCGGTTGTCCTCGAGCCAGCCGCGTAAGGTCGGCCATTCACGGATCAACGCCTCATGCGCCACTTCCGCCGAGTCTTCGCTGGTGATGATCAATCGCGCATCCGCCAACGCCTTCAACACATTCTGTGTAGTGACGGTCTCTTCGGGTTTCAAGATCAATTCGTTGAAGGTCGCGCGGCGGCGCGTGTCACCGGTGGCGGTTTCATCGCCCAATTCTGTCAGGCGCAGGAAAATGCGGCGGGCAATGGTCTGTTGTTCCAGCGTGAACTGGTCGGCAAACACCGCCTCAGCCGTTTCGGCAATGGCGCCGCGCACACCGCCGGAGGATGTGTAACCGCTCAAGGTCATTGTGCGCCCGCGCCGTCTTTGCCAGGTTTCCAAAAGGGCGTGTGACAGCAACGGCAATGCGCCCGGCTCATGGCCTACATCGTGCAGAAGCAAATCCACCAGCCCCGGTTCAAACTCCCAGCGGCCGCGGCGGGCAGGCTCTTCGATGGCGCGCCGCAATTCCTCGTCGTTCATCGCGCCGATATATTCCTGCTGACGTGCCAACGCTTCGCGCAATTGGATGTAACCCGCGCAGTGGGCGTAGAAGTCCGCGCGCAGGGTGATGACGACCACGACCGGACCGTCCGCTTCGGACGCCGCTGTGAGCAGGTTGCCGATAAACGAGGTTCTTTCCTCATCCGAGCGGCACAGCGCAAAAGACTCCTCGAACTGGTCCACAACCAGCAGAAGCCGCGACCCGTTCATGGACTTCATCTCGCGTTTGGCAAACAGATGCAAACTGCGCGGATCGCGGGCGAGGTCGTCCATCAACCGGGCCGCCGCGGCGACCGATCCGTTCTCGCGCGAGAGACTCATCGCCAGGCTTTCAAGCGGATGGGCAGTGGGCGTGAGAACATGAATATTCCAATCCACAGAGGCCTTATTCCAGCGCAACGCAGAGACCAGTCCCGCGCGCACGAGCGACGATTTGCCGCTCCCCGACGCGCCCACCACAGCTAGGAAACGCTCTTCGTCCGGCGACCGGCTCGAAGTCAGGGAAAGGACGCGCTCCGTCAGTTTGGCGGTTAACGCTTCGCGTCCAACGAACAGGTCGGCATCGGCCTCGTCGAAATAGTTCAATCCCTTGTAAGGGCATAGACCCAGGCCCGGCGCGTCCTCCCGCCGCACGTTGGCGGCCAGTTCCAACAAACGGGAAACAGCCCGGGGTTCATCCTCCAGGGCGAGGGCGGTAACAAAGCGTGCCTCGATGGTGGGGATATCGGGCATGCGCAGATTCTGTTCCAGACGACTGATCTGCGCGTCGCTGTAACCAACGGCTATGGATAATTCCATTTGCGTGATGCCGATGCGCCTTCTGAGAAAGCGAAGCAGGTCACCGAAGGTGGTGAATTTTTCCAGCGTGCTGGTGGGGATGGACGCGGCCATACAACTCTCCTATGGAATAGGATAGCATATTCAGCGGCTTTTGGAGAATTTTGGTAGAAAATGGCAAGTGTGGTAACTACCGGGATGCTACAGTTAGGGCACAAGACCGGAGCGCAAACGGCAGGAAGAACACCTGCACCTTCGGGCGCAAATTCAGCCGGTCTGAGGAGAAGAAATGAGATCGAACCAAGTTTTATCGTTAGTTCTTGCTTTGACGTTCGTGCTGGCCGCGTGTAGTCCCACCGCAACGGAACCCCCCGCCCCCGCGACCGTCCCACCCGCGGATGCGACAACCGAACCGGCCGCGGCCTTTCCCATTGGCCGATTCGCGGCGGTCAACAGCGAAGGCGAGGCGTATCAATTTCGCGAGGATGGCGCCTTCGAATACTATTATGGCAGTGGCATGGATCCGGTATTCGAGGGACTTTACAGCGTGGACGGTGACCGTCTCACGGTGAACAACCCCGCCGAAACCAGTCCGCAATGCAAAGGAGAGGCAACCTATCAATGGTTCTTTGTTGCAGGGAAACTGACCTTTTTCCCCACAGGTGAGGATACCTGCGAACCCAGGAGCAATTCTTTTAGCCAGACCTATGTCCCGGACACCGACTACATTCCTGAAATGAAGATCAGCGCCCGCGACTTTTCCTACATCGCGCCCAAGTCGGTTCGCTCGGGCTGGGTGCGCGTTATCCTGACGAACTCCGGAACAGAACCGCACCACGTTCAGTTCCTGCGCTTGAACGATGGCGTGACAGTGGCTCAGTTCGAGGAAGCCTTGAAGCAGGGAGAAGGCCCCG
>JAYRVQ010000116.1:0-2308 GCA_041918465.1 Anaerolineales bacterium | reverse complement strand
GCCGCGCTTGGCATCTGCGTCATGTCACAGGAAGGCGTGGCAGTGGAAACTCTCCTCGCCGCCGACCTGCTCGTCCCCGACATCTTCGCCGCGCTCGACCTGCTCGAAAAACCCCTGCGACTCATCGCCAGCCTGCGAAAATGAACGAACCCGAATCCTTTACCCCCCTCAACCCGCCCTCGCGGCCCGCGCCGCATGAAGCGCGCGCCCGTCGCCGCCGCGCTGGCCGCATGTTGTTCCCCTCCGACGCGGAAGGGCAGGAAGCCGTCCTCGCGGATTTAGCGCGGCGCTCCTATCCATCCTTTGAACTTTTCATCTACGCCATTCTGAGCGGCGCAATCCTCGCGGCGGGTTACCTGCTCGACTCGCAGGCCGTGCTCATCTTTGGCATTCTCGCCGCGCCCCTGCTCACCTCCTGGGTGGGACTTTCCATCGCGGTCATCACCGGTTCGCCGCGTTATTTCCTCCAGACCCTCGCCGCGCTCCTCGTCAGCGCCATTATCGTTTTTCTCATCGGCCTGGCGGCGGGATTTGCGACCCTGCCCTTCGAACCGCGCACCCACAACGAAGTCCACATCCACAGCCTCATTTGGATTCCCCAACTCGTCGTGCTCACGCTGGGCGCCATCCTGCTGGTCGTCACCTTTGTCCGCACCGAAGACAAGCCCTACCTGCCCAGCGTTGTGCTCGCCTACGCCTTCTACCTGCCCATCAGCGCGGCGGGCTTCGGCCTCGGCGCGCGCCTCGAAAACGTCTGGCCGCAGGCCGCGCAAGTGACCCTCGTCCACTTCGCCTGGGCCACTCTCTTTGGCATCCTCACGCTGGCCTTCATGCGTTTCCGTCCGCGCTCCTTTGGCGGTTTCATCTTCAGCCTGCTCATCCTGCTTGCCATCCTCGCCGCGCTGGTCACGTGGACTGGCTTCCTCGACCTCGCTCGCGGGACGACTCCCCCGCCCGCGCTTGAGCCGACAAGTTCCCCGCGTCCTTCTTTGACTTTGGCCGGGTCGCCGTCAGCGCGGCCGAATCCCAGCCCAAGCGTCACCCTATCATTCACCCTGTCATCCACCCTGACCGCGTCTCCAACACTGACGGAAACTGGCGCTATCGAATCTCCCGCTGAAACATTCACCCCCTCAATGACCATCGAGCCGACGCCCATCTTCGCACGGATCGATTCGCCCGAAGGCGGCGGCGCGTTCGTGCGGACATCCCCCGGCGGCGAATACCTGCTCACTTTGAGCAACGGTTTCATCGTTGAAATTCTCGGCGAGACAGAAGAACGCATGGGCGTGATCTGGGTCAAGATCGCGGTGGAACGCAACGGCGAGCGGACAGAGGGCTGGATCATCCAGTCCCTGCTGGTGACGGCCACCCCAGTTGTCAACTGGCAACCGACAGAAACACCCACACCGTAAACCACCGATCCACTGCCCTGAGCGGAGGGTGTTCGTCCCGAAGTTGAAGGGCGGGGGATTCAAAGGATTGTTTCTAAGCTACTTGTCCTTCGACTGCGAGCCTCGAGGAACTCCCGGCTCTCCGCTCAGGACAGTGAAAATTTGTAATCGGAGAATTTTAATGCCCATTCATTTCGGCACCGACGGCTGGCGCGCCGTCATCTCGGACAGTTTTACTTTCGATAACCTTCGCATGGTGGCGCAGGCCATCGCGGACGCGGTCGCGTCGGAGCATTGGACCAAACCGAAAAACGGCGACCAGGCCAAGGGTCCCGAAAGAATCGTGGTGGGATTCGACACGCGCTTTTTATCGGACAGATTCGCGGGCGAAGTCTCGCGCGTCCTGGCGGCCAACGGATTCACCGTCTTCCTCGCCCAGTCCGATTCGCCCACGCCCGCCATTTCGTACGCGGTCAAGAATCTGGGCGCGGTCGGCGGGGTGATGATCACGGCCTCGCACAATGCGCCGCGCTACAACGGAGTGAAATTGAAGGGCGCGTTCGGCGGATCGGCTTTGCCGGAACAGTGCCGCCGCGTGGAAGTGTACATCAACGACAACGAGCAACAGGCGCGCGGACCGAACCTGATGGATTTCAACAAGGCGCGCGAACTGGGACTGATCCAAAAGTTCAACCCCCTGCCCGCCTATTACGATCATCTGCGGACGCTGATCAAAAGCGACGTGATCGCGGACAACCCCCAGCGCATCGTGGTGGATTCGATGTACGGTTCGGGACGGGGCGCGATCAAAGGCTTTTTGCAAGGGACGGGGTGCGAGGTGGCCGAGGTGCGCAATGAGATGATTCCCGGCTTCGGCGGAGTCCACCCGGAGCCGATTGCCAAAAATCTGGGCG
>JAYRVQ010000115.1:0-1813 GCA_041918465.1 Anaerolineales bacterium | reverse complement strand
TTCCTTCCACGTTCCATCCTGTGAATTGAATAGATAGAGCGTCCAAATGCGCTGGTCAGCATTGATCGGATACGTCCACGCGGCCTCATTGCGCGTGGACGACCAGACCAGCGGCTGGAGCGAGGAAGTCAACTCGACAGGTGTCTGGATGAATTCCGGTTCAGGACAGTCCGGCTTGCCGACCGCGCACGAACCGGGCAGACGGACCAACCGCATCACGCGGACGGGGTGGCTGTCGTCCGCTAAAAAGGAGTAGACCCACCCGAGGGGATCCACGTCTGTGGGCGCGGCAGGCGTGACCGACACCGTCGAAGGCGCGAGCGGCTCGCTCACAAAATTCGGCATGTCGCTGACAACGGGACTGAACAAACTGGACGAGAATGGCAGATCGTAGTCCACGCGCGCGAGGGTGACTTCGCTCAGAATTTCCGTCCCGCCCGATTTCTCGAATTGCTGGTAACGCAAAAAGACCCCCGTCGAAACGTCCACCCAGGCGCGATAAGACGGGAGTCGATTCTGGATATACGTCCACTCGACAATTAGCGCGAGACGATACGCAATAACTTCCATGCCGACAGGTTTGAACGTCCCCTCGTTCTGGGCAACTTCAGACGGAAAGAGCAACACGCCCAAATGTGAATCCACAGAAGCGGATAGTGGATGCGGTTCGATGGAATCATCAGACAGCGTCGGCGCTTGCGGAGTGTAGGGAACGGTCATTTCCCCGCCGAGAAAAGGAGAAATGGAAGACTCCCCTGTTGTGATATTCAACTCGAGTTGGCTCGTGCCATCCACAACGCGGAGAGCCTCCGCGGAACCGTCCGCTGCGCCGCTGAGAACGCGAAACGACAGCGCGGACTGGTCCACCCAAACCTGTTTGCGTTGCACAATCCCATCGGGGTAAGCCACTTGCGCGTCCATGAAAATCGTCCGCCAGTTGAAGGGACTCTCGATGAGCAGTTGGCGGATCTCCGCCGAAGTGGAGTCCATACCCAACGGGACGGGACCAGCCGCGGGGGAGTCTGAAGCGGGAGTCTGGGTCAGTTCGTCGCTATTGGTAAGAGTCACTTCCAGAGTCCCGCAGGCTGTCAGGAAAAATGTCAAAATCAAAAATGGGATGATGATTCGGCGCATGGATTTCCTGATCGGTGTTCAAGTGTGGTGCGGAATGGCATTCCGCATATTTGGAAGTCAGCGGGATACAATCCCGCTCCACAAATTACACTGGGACAGATTGGAGAGTTTGATAAGCGGTAGGCAGAAGGTGGGCAAAGGCTTGCAGGGAATAACGCATGGTGGCGCGGGCGCGGGCGAGGCGGCTCTTGACAGTGCCAACAGGGATGCGGAGCGCGGCCGCGGCTTCTTCGTAGGAGAGACCGTCCACGTCCACGAGGGCAAGCACGGTGCGATGGTCAAAAGGCAGGGTCTTCATGCAATGCTGGAGAGCGTTGTCGAGTTCAGAGTCGTTGAAGCGATCTTCGAGCGAGGGACCTGGGTCGCGCAGCCAAAGCCCATCCTCAGTCTCTTCACCGTCCACAATGAGCGTGAGCGGAAGGGAGGGATGACGGGAGGAACGGCGATAATCATCATAACACTTGTTGACGACGGTGCGCGCCAGCCAGGCGCGAAACGATCCGCCATGAAATGATTGCAGACTGCGGAAGGCGGCGATGAGGGCTTCCTGCACGGCATCGGCGGCGCGGTCTTCGTCGCCGAGGGTGCGCAGGGCGATGTTGAAGAGCGCGTCCTGGTGAAGCAGGATGAGGTCGTTGAACGCATCCAGGTCGCCGCGCTGGGCGCGGGAGATGAGGTC
>JAYRVQ010000114.1:0-1687 GCA_041918465.1 Anaerolineales bacterium | reverse complement strand
TCGGCTGAAAAGCCTGTGGAAAACCTGTGGGGCGGAATGGCATTCCGCCCTACGACTGTGCAAAACTCCGCAGTTTCTGTGGAAAACCCTGCTGAAACTGTGCATA
This sequence comes from Anaerolineales bacterium, assembly GCA_041918465.1. Classification (GTDB taxonomy): domain Bacteria; phylum Chloroflexota; class Anaerolineae; order Anaerolineales; family Villigracilaceae; genus Denitrolinea. Next base: position 1,581 of record JAYRVQ010000114.1, on the reverse strand, counting down.
AAACAGATCCAAACCGGTGGAAAAACTGGGGAGAGGCTCGCCCAAATCTGTGGATAACTTGTTGACAGACAGGTATAAATTGTGGGCGCGGCGGGCAACCAAACTTGACGCCTGAATGGACTTCGGCGAAATTTCGCCATCGTTCAGCCCGAACCTGCGGGCGATCTCCACCCCAAACTGGTACTTGCTCATCGGTTGCGGCCCCACTGCGTGGTACAGCCCGTGCAGTCCCTTCGCGAGCATCAACAGCAGGGTCTGTGAAAGATGCGCAACGTGCATCGGGCAGAAGATTACATCGGTATAGCCGCTCATGGATTTGTTATTCGTCAGGTTGTTGAAGAAGAATTCAGCCAGTGAGCGCCGTCCACCCATTGACCAGCCAAAGAAATTGGCGCGGGCCACAATGGCCTCCGGATTGGCTTCCAGGACTGCGTTCTCGCTATTGACCTTCGTCTGGGCATAGACACTGACCGGGATCGGTTCATCCTCTTCGGTGTAGACGCCTGACTTCGTGCCGTCGAAGACGGCGTCGGTCGAGATCTGGACCATCTGGATGCCGCGCGTTTTACAGGCCTTCGCCAACGCGGACGGCAGGTCCGTATTCAGACGCCGCGCCACCTCGGGGTTTTCCTCGCAGGCTTCCAGGTCCGCGAGCGCGGCGCAGTGGATCAGCCACTCGGGGCGCGTCTCGTCGAGGACGGAGTCCACAGCCCCCTCGTCCAGCAAGTCCGCGTTCAACGTCTGAAATGGCGCGGACTTGAGTTTGGCGCGATCCACGCCAATGACCTCGTGCGAAGTCATGGCTTCGAGGGCCAGATTCAGGCCGAGCAGTCCGCTGGAACCGGTAATGAGGAGACGAGCCATTCAGCCCTCCAATTTGCCTGCTTTGAAGAATTCCTCGAATGGTGCGATATATTTTTTGATGCCTTCGAGGTCGAGCCATTCCGTGTTGTTGTCGCTGGTGTACGAGAAGCCCTCGGGGAGTGGTTTGCCTTCGTAATGCTGGTTACGGTTCCAAAGTGTCTCGGGCGGTTTGATAATAAACATCGTCTCTCGCTCGACGGCGTTGCGCGCCTCGTCTTCGGAGAGCAGGTCTTCGTGTAATTTCTCGCCGGGACGGATGCCGATAATGTCAAGTTTGGCTTCGGGTGCAATGGCGCGGGCGAGGTCAGTGACCTTGGTGCTGGGGATCTTCGGGATGAAGACTTCGCCGCCTTCCATCTGTTCGATGCAGTTGATGACAAAGCGGACGCCCTGTTCGAGCGAAAGCCAGAAGCGGGTCATGCGCTCGTCGGTGATGGTGATCTTGCCGCTGGAGCGTTGTTTGAGGAAGAGCGGCACGACCGAGCCGCGTGAGCCGACCACATTCCCATAGCGGACACACGCATAGCGCGTGGACGACCCCGCCGCGTAGTTATTGGACTGGATGACGAGTTTCTCGGCGACGAGTTTTGTGCCGCCGTAGAGATTCGCCGGGCTGACGGCTTTGTCCGTGCTGAGGGCGAGAACTTTTTTCACGCCCGCATCGAGCGCGGCTTCGAGCACGTTGCTGGTGCCGATGATGTTGGTTTTGACCGCCTC
>JAYRVQ010000113.1:0-2934 GCA_041918465.1 Anaerolineales bacterium | reverse complement strand
TCCACGGTCTGCGCCTGCCGCACCCTGCCCAGGACGGGGTCGAGATCCAACTCAACGCCTGGGATTTCGGTGGGCAGGATGTCTACCGCGTCACGCACCAGTTCTTCTTCAGCCGCCGTTCGCTCTACCTGCTGGTCTGGGAGCCGCGCCGCGGCGTCCAGCAGGGTCAGGTCGAAGACTGGCTGAACATGATCCGCCTGCGGGTCGGCGACGACGCGCGCGTCATCATCGTCTCCACGCACTGCAAAACGGGCGAGCGCATCGCGCGCATCGACCAGCCCGTCTTCAAACAGCAATACGGCGACATGATCGTCGGCTTTCACGAAGTGGACAGCCTCGTCCCTGATGAAGCCACAGGCGAGATGGTCGGCATCGCCGAATTGAAAAAAATCATCGCCGAACACGCCTCAAAACTCGAACAAATGGGGATGGGCTTCAACCGCGACTGGAAAGCCGCCCGCGACGAACTGCTCGCCCGCCCCGAACCGCGCATCTCTTTCGGGACTTTTAGCGGAGTCTGCGCCGCACGCGGCTTGAGCGACATCGCCACCGAGACCCTCGCCCACCTCATGCACGACCTCGGCTACATCGTCCACTACTCTGATGATGAAAAACTGCGCGACGACGTGGTGCTCAAACCCGAATGGCTGACCAAAGCCATCGGCTTCGTCCTCGAAGACCGCGCCACCGCCGAAAGCGAAGGCATCCTCCCCGATAACCGCCTCTACAAAGTCTGGCACGACCACGATTTCCCCAATGAACCACGTTACCAATCTACCCTCTACCCGTTTTTCCTGCGCCTGATGGAAAAGTACGACGTTTCCTACCGCCTGCCCGAAGGAGACGCGAGTCTGGTTGCGCAGCATGTGCCGCAAGTACGTCCACCTTTGCCGTGGCAGCCCGAAGAAGAACCAAAAGAAAATCAGCGCAGGCTTGGCTTGGTCTGTGTGATGGATGAATCGCCAGCAGGGCTCGTCCCCTGGATGATCGTCCGCACGCATGATTATGCTTACCCCGTTGGTCAGCATAGTCTCCACTGGCAAAAAGGCATGTTCCTGCGGAATGACCGTCACGGCGAAGCCATGCTCGAATTGCGCGGGCGTGAGTTCCACATGTATGCCGAAGCGGTTTGGCCTGAATACTTTATGAACGTTTTGCGCCAGCGATTGAGCAAACTCATCACCGATAACTGGCCTGGCCTCGAAGGGCGCTATTCCTTCACCGTTCCCTGCAAGAACAACGCCTGCGAAGGTCGCTTTGAAATCGCGGCATTACGGGAATTTTTGAATGAGGGTGACGAGACCATCCGCTGTCAGAGATGCCGCGACCGTCAAAACATCATCGAATTGCTCTATGGCTTTGAAGACTATGACGTCCGCGAAGACATGACAAAACTTCAACGAACGGTTGAACGAGGCTTTGCCAATGTCGGTGATGAATTCGAAAAACTCCGCAGTCAGATTGCCAACGGTTTCTTGAACGCAATGAAGGCGATGGCAAGCGAAGCCAAAAATGGTCCGCGTTTATTCACGGTCGAGCCTGTGGACGGAAGATGGCAATGGATCAACAAGAAATACAAATTACACCTTTGGTGCGAAGCCGAAGATTGTCAACACCCCGTCTATGAAGACGGTTTGGGCGTTTACGAATTCAAGATGACCAGCGAGTGGGTCGCTCAAATTGCGCCCTACGCTAATTTCATCGTCGGCGTGATGAAAACCCTCCTGCCGATGGTCGCTCCGTCAGTCAATGTGTTGTTTGGAGCTGGCAAATTCGATCAGTGGCAACACAAAGAACGCTTGAGTTTGCTCCAAACATCGCTCAGCAGTTTGCTACCCGAAGGAATCAAAGTCCATGATCCAGGCCGATTGAAGGATGGCGTGCTGACCGAAGCGGAACGGTCTGGCATTTTAGCCTTGCATAGTTTCTTGCAAAATGTTGATCCAAATCAGGAAAGAATAGGTCTGTATCGCATCCCGACTTACACCGGTGATTTCACATGGGTGTGCAAGAAGCACTACGATTTGATGCAATCGAAGATTCCCGATGTGATTCGTCCGCATAAATAAACCCCTCTGCACGCGAATGCGTCGCACCTACTTAAACGGGATCGGTTCCAGCGAGGACAGAATCCTGTCAACAAGATTCGCATGTCGTGTTGGTGCGACGCATCCTCCCCTAAACAACAAAGCCCCTGACCGTCTCGCGACCTCAGGGGCTTCCACTACCAACTACATAACCACATAACCACATAACTACCGAACTTTCTCCCACGCCTTCTTCATCCGCAACGCATCCTCCTCCATCACGGGGCTTTCGCACAGAATCCGTCCGCCGCAACCGAACTTCTTCAAGGCCTTGAACAGGTCCTTCCATTTCAAATCCGCCTCCGCGAGCGGCAGGTGATTCTTCTCGCCCTTCGGCCCATACTCGATGCCCGAAAGGTGGATGTGCAGACTCGTCAACGCCTGCGCGCCCAGCGCCTCGGCATACGCCTTCAGCAGGCGCGACCACTCGTCCACGCTGTTGACCGTCCCATCACCGGGACGTGCGTGCAGGTGCGCGAAATCCAAACACGGTTGCACTCCCGCGATCTGCCGCGACATCTCCAGCGCGTCCTCGAACGATCCCAGCATCGCGGACTTGCCCATCGTTTCGGGGCGGAGCGTGACCGGGTTCCCAGCCTTCCGCAACTCGACGACGCATTTCTCCAAACGGGGCAACGCCACTTTCATGACCTCGCGCGGGTCGCGGCCAAAATAGGAGCCCGGGTGGAAAATGATATCCGTCGCCCCCGCCAGATGGCCGTACTTGGCCGCGTCCATCAGGCGTTTGCGCGACTTGGGCCACTCGTCCTTGTCCGCGTTCTAGTTGATGAAATACGGCGCGTGGACACTGAGCGCGACTCCCTGCCCGCTGGCCGTTTTCTTGATC
>JAYRVQ010000112.1:0-5161 GCA_041918465.1 Anaerolineales bacterium | reverse complement strand
GTTATTGTGGTCGGCGGCGGGGATAGCGCGTTGGAGGAGGCTTTGTTCCTTACGCGCTACGCATCTTCGGTGACGGTTATCCATCGTCGCGAGGAACTACGCGCGGGCGCGATCTTGCAGAAGCGCGCCAAGGATCATCCGAAGATTCAATTTGTGCTAAACACGGTCGCGACAGAAATCATCGGCTCGAACAAGATGGAGGCCGTCCGCTTGAAGAATGTAAAAACGGGCGAGGAAACCACTTTCGAAGCTGACGGCATTTTCATCTTCGTTGGTCACACGCCCAACACGCAACTCTTCGAGGGACAGTTGAAGATGGACTCGCACGGTTACATCGAGACGGACATGTTGATGCAGACCAGCGTCGCGGGGGTGTTCGCGGCAGGCGAGGCGGCGGATCCTCATTTTCGACAGGTGATCACGTCGGCGGGGATGGGTGCCGCGGCGGCCATCCAGGCGACTCGCTTCCTTGAAGCGGAATCAGGCTAAACGTCAGGAATGAAGCGAAGGAGACTTTTTCGAGCGAATCGAAAAAGTCTCCTTTTGTCATAAAAATTGGTGACAAATTAATCTTTTCGTGTGTTCACGTCTGGACTAAAATCCACATCAAATTGATAAATCGGAGGAACGATGAAGAAAATCTCGATCATCGGCGCGGGGATGACTGGCTCGACCGCCGCGCACTGGCTGGCGGAGCGCGAGCTGGCTGACGTTGTATTGGTGGACGTGGTGGAGGGAATGCCGCAGGGGAAGGGTTTGGATCTGCTGGAGGCTATGCCGATCATCGGCAAGGATGCTTCGATTATCGGCACGAACGATTATGCCGATACAAAAGGCTCGGACATCGTCATCATCACCGCGGGCGTGGCGCGCAAACCCGGCATGAGCCGCGACGACCTGCTGACGATCAACGCGGGCATCGTGGGGACGGCCGCGACGGAGACGCTGAAGTATTCGCCCGACGCGTTTTTTATCGTGCTGACCAATCCGCTCGATACGATGGCCTACCTCACGTTGAAGAAGACGGGACTGCCGCGCGAGCGCGTGATCGGGCAGGCGGGCATTTTGGACTCGGCGCGTATGCGCGCTTTCGTTGCGCTTGAGACGGGCGTGAGCGTAGAAAACATCCAGTGCTACGTGCTAGGCGGTCACGGCGACGAGATGGTCCCGCTGACGCGTCACTCGAACATCGCGGGGATTCCCCTGCGCGATTATCTTCCCGCCGATAAACTGGAAGCCATTGTCAACCGTACGCGCAAGGGCGGCGGCGAGATCGTCAATCTGCTGAAGACGGGCTCGGCGTATTACGCGCCTTCCGTTGCGGTCGCGCAGATGGCCGAAGCGATTCTCAAGGACAAGAAATTGATCGTCCCGTGCGCGGCGTACATGCAGGGTGAATACGGCCTGAACGATATGTACTTCGGCGTGCCTGTCATGCTCGGCGCAGGCGGCATGGAAAAAATCATCGAATACAAATTCGACGCCGACGAAAAAGCCATGTTCGAGAAATCCGCCGCGTCGGTGAAAGAGACGCACGAGGCGTTGAAGAAGTTGGTTAGCCTTTAGGTCGAAGGTTTAAAGTTGAAGGTTGAAAGTCAAAGGTCAACCGACCTTCCACTTTTGACATCGCGAGTATTTATATTTTCAAGGAGACAAAGATGATTCTGCATGAAAAGATCGCCGCGCAACTTCCTTCCTGGCGCGAGCGCATTAAAGTTTTGGCGAAGGATCACGCCGACGTTGTTGTTGACCAGGTGACTGTCGGACAGATCGTGGGCGGGATGCGCGACATCAAGTCCCTGCTGACCGATGTCTCGTTCGTGGACCCCGCGGAGGGCATCCGTTTCCGCGGCATGTCCATCCCCGAAGTGTTGAAGGCGCTCCCCAAGGCACGCGGCACAAAAATGCCGCTGGTAGGTGGGTTGTATTACCTGTTGATGGTCGGTGAAGTCCCCACCAAGGAGCAGGCGCTGGAAGTGGAAGCCGAGTGGGCGAAGCGCGCTGAGATTCCCGATTACATCTACAAGATGTTGAAGGTGATGCCGAAGGATATCCATCCGATGATCCTGCTTTCACAGGCGGTCATGGCGATGGCGCATAATTCGCAATTCACCAAAAAATATCACGAGGGCATGAAGAAGGATGTCTATTGGGAATCCGCGCTGGAAGACAGCATGGACTTGACCGCCAAACTCCCTATCATCGCGGCGTTCATCTATCGCATGAAATATTTTGGCGAAAAATCCAAGCCCCGATACAATCCCAAATTGGATTACGGCGCGAACTTCGCGCGCATGATGAAAGTGTCGGATAAAAAGGGATACGCGGAACTTGCCCGCTTGTATTTCATCCTGCACTCGGATCACGAGTCTGGGAACGTCTCGGCTCACGCGACGCATTTGGTGGGTTCGTCCCTCTCGGACGTTTACTTCGCCTTTTCCGCGGGACTGAGCGGTCTCGCGGGACCCCTGCACGGACTCGCCAACCAGGAATGTCTCGCGTGGCTGATCGACGTGAAAGACGAGTTTGGCGGCGTCCCCTCACGCGACGATCTCTATAAATTCGCGTGGGACACGCTTAACGGCGGCAAAGTGATTCCTGGATACGGACATGCCGTCCTGCGCGTGCCTGATCCGCGCTTCACGGCGCAGATGGAATTTGCCAAGAAGCACTTCCCCGAGGATGAACTCGTCCGCCTCGCGGACTTGGTCTTCGATGTTGTCCCTGCCGTGTTGAAAGAGCAGGGCAAGGCCAAGAATCCCGCGCCCAACGTGGATGCCATCTCTGGCACACTCCAGTACTACTACGGCGTGCGCGAGTTTGACTTCTACACCGTCCTGTTCGGCGTTGGCCGCGCCCTCGGCGTGACGGCCAACTACGTCTGGGCGCGCGCGCTTGGACAGCCCATCGAGCGTCCGAAATCAGTGACCACCAAAATGTTGGAAGACGCGGTCGCGAAGGCGAAGCAGTCCACCTCGTAGCGCATCCAACCCGTCAGTTTCAACCTCCCGAGTTCATTTTGGCCTCGGGAGGTTTTATTTTCGAATGACCAATGGGGCATAAACTGGCACGCCCTAATTCGGACAAGAATGGTAAACTTTCCGCCGTCGTCCCACCTTTATTGTTAGCGAAAGGAGTTTACTAGTATGAAGAAAGTCTTGAAATGGATCGGGATCGTGCTGGGGTCACTGCTCGGATTGATTTTGCTCGCGGCGGCGGTCTTATACTTTATCGGCAACTCTCGCCTCACTCGAACCTATGATTTTCCGCCCTCCAACATTGTCATCCCAACAGATGCGGTTAGCATCGAATATGGAAAACATCGCGCAGAGACCCTATGTCAGGGTTGCCACGGCGCGGACCTGAGCGGAATTGAAAACTGGTTCAGCGCAGGTCCGCTTGGAACCGTCGACTCTGCCAATCTCACTTCTGGCGAAGGCGGGTTTGGCCGCGAGGCTGCGTCGGATGAAGATTATGTGCGCGCCATCCGTCACGGCATCGACCCCGAGGGGAAATCGATCTTCATGCCCGCGGTCGTTTCTACGGCTCATTTGAGCGATGAAGATTTGGGAGCGATCATCGCTTATGTCAAATCCATCCCGCCTGTGGATCATGTCACGAATGGGCACAACTTTACGCCCCTGGCAAAAATCCTGCTGGTTGTAGGCGTGTTGCCTCAATTGCCTGTGGGAACTGTGAGCCACGAAGTGCATGTCAGCGCGCCCGCGCGTGGCGTCACCGCGGAATATGGGGAGTACATGGTCAACACCAATGACTGTCGTATCTGTCATGGACCGCAGTTGAACGGCGGACCCTTCCCCGATCCGACGGTTAAGTTCATCTCGCCAAACCTGACCACAGGCGGTGAGGTTGCCTTCTGGACAGAGGAGCAGTTCATCAACACCATTCGAACGGGCACTACACCGAGTGGGCATGCGTTGAATCCTGATCGTATGCCGTGGAAGGATTATCGCTTCATGACTGACGATGAACTAAAGGCAATCTTCATGTACCTGCAGTCCCTGCCGAAGTTGCCACAGTACACGGAATAGATTTGAAATAACAATCTCCCGAAGCATTTGCTTCGGGAGATGTTGTTTATTGTTTTTTGTCTCGATATTGGTCGTGTTCGGGATCGGCCACCTCGAATTTAACCAGTTTGATGACACGCGCCTTATCCCGTAAAAACCATGGGACGATTTGTTTGGCGTGCTCATGGTTCACCGCTTCCACAATGGCGTAGGCCGTGTGGTCGCTGTCCTTGCATCCCCACTCGAAGTTGTGCAGGTAGCCAGCCGCGTGCAGTTCGTCAATGGCTCGGTCGCAATCCTCCACGCTATGCGGCGATTCGATCAAATACCTTTCCATGGAAATCTCCTTTCACCACTAAAGGCCAATCAATGCCGACAAGTATAGTCCGATTATCGTTAATGTCAACGGGACTGATTATGGTTTCAACGCTCGCGTCGCGACGTAGGTGGGCATCAAATCGCCAATGATGAAACCCTTGTGATGATCCTCATACAGACTGGTGAGATGAAACCCCGCCTCCATCTGACCTCCAAGCTGGTCGCTGAGCGAATGGCTATGTTCCAGCGGAAGGTTCTTCTCCATCATCTTCCGCATGATGTCGGAATGCTCAGAATCGGCATACGGAAGTTTGTGCGCGACTTCGACTATGCCTTGATCGGCTTTGTCGAGATCGAAGATGTAGACGGCAGGATTCATGAATCCCGCCAGCATCGTCCCGCCGCGACGCAGGACGCGGAAGGCTTCCTGCCACACGGGGCGAATCTCGTGGATGAACAGATTCGAAACGGGGTGAAAAACGAAATCGAATGATTCGTCCTCGAACGCGGAAAGGTCGCGCATATCGCCTTCGACCAGTGTGATCTTCAATCCCTCGCGTTCGGCCACCTCGCGGTCGCGCCCGAGTTGACGCGGCGAATTGTCCAGCACAGTTACGTTGGCGCCAGCCGCGGCAAAAATGGGGGCTTGTTGTCCGCCGCCGCTGGCGAGGGCCAACAGGTTAAGTCCCTGCATGGACGGGAACCACTCGCGTGGCACGGGCTTTTGCTCCGTCAGTAACACAGACCAGTCTCCCCGTCGTGCGGAAGCGATCACGTCCGCAGTAACGGGAATCGTCCACGGGTTGCCGCCG
>JAYRVQ010000111.1:0-4165 GCA_041918465.1 Anaerolineales bacterium | reverse complement strand
GGTGGGTTATACTTTGCAAATCCATTCGCCAATGGAGGAGCCATGCAGACAGAAAAATTTAAAACGTTCACCGCTACAATGATCGCCATCGTGACCGTGATCAGCGCGCTGACAGCCTGGCGGACGGCAGTGGCCTCGCAGGATGCCGGCGACGCGGATTTTCGCGGGCTGGTTGCCACCGTCAACGCCCAGGAAGCGCGGGTGTTGAGCACCATCAAGACCACGGAGCATTACCAGGCTTTTCTCAGTTACACACGCTACAACGAACTGGGCTACAAGATTTTCGACGCCCTGCAGGCCAACCCCGCGGACGAGGCCGAACTCGAACGGCAGAAGTCGGATTCGTGGGGCATCGCCTACGGATTGCAATCGTTGTTCTTCCCTTCCCGCTACCTGCGACCCGGGGGGGCATATGACAGCCAGCGCGAAATGGATGAGTTGTTTGCGGATGAACAGCGCGCCCGCGACACACACGCAGATGTACATTTTGAAGAGGGCGGCCAACTCCGAGGCAAGGCGAACCTGCTGGTGGGAATGCTCATCATACTGGGCGTGGCGTTCTGGTTTTTCACGCTGGCACAGATCACCGACCACAAGGTGAAAATCCTGTTTGCCGCCCTGGGCTGTATCCTGCTGGCAATCGGTTCATTTGCCGTCATGACCATTGAACTGGTCATGTGAGGGAGGCTGACATGACTGAAACAACTTCCCCCCAAACGCGCGCCGAGAAACTGATCTCCTTCCTGATCGCAAGCGTGGCCATCCTGGCGGCCATCATCACGTCCCTGCAGACGAACGCGGCAGGCAGGGGCAACGAGGCCAAACGGATTTCTTCGCAATATGCCATTGAGGCCATGCAAGTCAAAGCCAGCGGACAAACACAGGTGAGCCGCGACCGACAGGGATACCAGACCTGGTATGAATTGGATTTACAGGCGCTCGGTGCGGACCTGGCAGAGGATACCGATGCGGCGGCGCGCTATCGCACCGTGCGGGATCAAGTTGCCGGATTGTCGCCACTCTTTGCGAGTCCATATTTCGACCCGGCCTCCGGTTACCACCCTGATGTGGCCAGATATGAATCTGACGTATATGTGGTGGACAGTACGAGCCTCTCTGAAAAATTCACCGCCTACAACGAACTGGCAAACGCCTGGGATAACCGCGCCAACACTTTCATCGTTCACCTGACCCTGCTGGCAGTCACACTCTCGCTATACGGCCTGTCCACCACCCTGCGCGGATTCATGCGCGGCGTGTTCATCACGCTGGGCACAGTCATCGCGGGGATCGTCGTGCTGTGGGCATTGATCGTCATGCTCATTCCGATCCCATCCATCCCGGAGGCGGCCATCAACGCCTATGCCGACGGGGTGGGCAAAGCCTGGTATGGCGATACGGATGGAGCCATCGCAGATTTTGACCGGGCAGTGTCCATCAAGCCCAATTACGCCAATGCCCTGTACGAACGCGGCAATGCCTACTACAACCGCGCGGATTACCAGTCCGCGCTGACGGATTATCAGTCCGCTTCGAGAGCCGGGCGGGACGACACCAGTCTCGGCTGGAATCTGGGCTGGACCTATTACATGGTCGGCCGTTTCGACGAGGCAGTGGATATGGACCGCCGCGTCCTGACACAGGACCCGACCCTGATCGGCGTCCAATTCAACCTGGCACTGGCGCTAATGGCGCGCGGTGACTTTGAAGAGGCGGAGACCGAGTATTACAGAGGTGTCAACCGGGCCGTGGCCGAGGTGACCAAAGCCCATGAGCAGGGGCTCCAGCCTCCCTCCTCCTTCTGGTATTACATGGACGCCTCCGCGCTCGACATTGACAACCTCCTGCTTGAATTGGATGGGAATCCCAAATGGTGGACACAGGCCCCCAGCCGCGACACCGTCACTGCCGACCAGACACAACTGCGGACGCTGGCTGGGAACATGTTCTCCCTGCTCAAAGACACCACCGCGGCGCTGGAATTCACTGGCGCGGCGCCCAATCCAAATGTGGCATTCACCGCGACTCCCTTCCAGTTTGCCCAGGAGGAATACGACAGCGACGGCAACTTCGTTCAATACAACATTGCCACCACCTTCCCCTCGGGCATCAACTCGATGGTCATCCTGTTCGATTACAGCGGTGCAATCCCCGGCCAATCCGAGATTTGGAAGGTTTATCGCAACGGATATGAAGACCCAACCCTGCGCGTTATTGGCAACTGGCCGTTGGAAGAATCGGGAAGCGCATCCAAACCCATCAGTTATGCCTACAGCAACCTGTTCGTCTTTGCCTCAGGCGAGTACACAGTGGAATTGTACATAGACAACCACCTCGTACAGCGCGGGACGTTCATTGTGGAGTGATTCAAAAAGTACTGCATTTCAAAAAGGACTGGCTTCTCCAAGCCAGTCCTTTTTACTACTTCGGCAATTTTTTCAGCACGCTTGCCATCTGCTGACGGTAGGACTGCAAAGCCTCGCGTCCCTTGGACGTGATCTTCACCACCGTGTGGGGAATCTTTTCCACGAATTCCTTGTCGATATGTACATACTTTGCGGTTTCCAGTTTGGTGAGATGTGAGGAGAGATTCCCTTTCGTCAATCCCGTTTGACGCATGAGGAAGAGGAAGTCCGCGCCCTCGACGAGCGAGAGAACCGTCAGGATGTGGAGCCGCGCAGGTTCATGCACGAGGCGGTCAATTTCAGCGTAGGGAGTCTCCTCGGGAGTCATTCGGCCTCCTCAGCGCGGATGGGATACGTCCGCAGGAAGTTTAAAAAGACAACCGCGCCCCAGAGAAAGAAAATCGGACCGATGATCATGAGATAGAGCGCGATGTTGTCTATCTTGCGCGGCAGGTCAACGAACGGGACGGCCAATCCTGCAACCAGCGCGAAGGCGGCCATCACGTAGTAACGCGCGAAGCCCGTCCGTTGGGCAGTAACCGTCAAACTTGCCGCGAGAATCAGCGCGGGCAGGAGTGGAACCCATTGGTAGAGCGCCTGAGTCTTTTCATTCTCGCTGGCGAGGAAAACCACCATGCCAATCGCCACTACCGCACCGATCAGCGCGGCCGCGATGCGCCTGCCCATGCTTTTTTCGTGCTCGGGAAATTTGACGTAACCGATACGTGGGTAGGTGAACCACTCCTTCATCCGTTTCACCAGCGCAGGGATGAAGACCATGAACACGATGAACAGCGCGGACATATCGGCTTGAATCACGATACCCGTGAGCAGGAAGTAAATACCCAGCAACATCTCCATTAAGCCGTCTCGCATCGAATCCTGCCAGACGTTTCGGGCAATAGTTTTTGTGTCCAGACTTGCGTTCATACTTGCTTCCTTTCTGTTGTATTTGCATACTGGTTTGTATTGCAAACTAGTATGCAGTATATGCTAATTTTGCAATTTGTCAAGAGGCAGTTATCCCTCGCGGTACAATTGGCGTCACAATGGAACCCTTCTCCCCCTCTGATCCCAATTTTGAAGCCCGCGTGCGCGACAGTTTTTCGCAACAAGGCATGTTGACCAGCCTGGGCGCGGAGATCACATTGTTAAAAGCGGACGAAGTCCACCTGACCGCGCTGTACGACGCGCGCTTCACCCAGCAGGATGGATTCCTGCATGCGGGCATTGTCACCACACTGATGGACTCCGCCTGCGGATACGCGGCCTACTCGCTGATGCCTGCCGCGTCGCGCGTCCTGTCAGTGGAGTTCAAGGTCAATTTGCTCGCGCCCGCCCGAGGTCCACGCTTTCGAGCCGAGGGACGCGTCGTCAAAGCGGGACAGACTCTTACCGTCTGCGAGGGCAAGTTGTTTTCGATTGAGAAGGATGATGAAACTCTTTGTGCTATCATGCAGGCAACGATGATCTGTATTCGTGATCGTTAAAAATCCCAACTTTAGAGGTGACCCATGTCCAAGCTCGACAAATCGCTCGATACCGTTGAAAAAGGTGCAAACCGCCTGAAAATCGGCTGTATGACTGTCTTGATAAACTTATTCTTTATGGCCTTCTGCCTATGGGGCGCGTACGCTGGCTACGTCAGCTGGAAATTGCAGACCAACGGAGAAAAAACTGAAGGGACGGTTGTCCGCCTGAACGAGCAAAGTGACAGCGAAGGCGGCTGTTGCACCTACGTTCCCATCGTGGAATTTGAG
>JAYRVQ010000110.1:0-6007 GCA_041918465.1 Anaerolineales bacterium | reverse complement strand
GTGACGGAATGTCCCGCCTTCAAAAGCGCTTCTGCTGTGGCCGAGCCAATGTAGCCCGCCCCGCCTGTGACGAAGATGTTCATGGAATTTCCTTTTCAATCGCCGCCCTGAGCGGAGCCGCCGTTTTGGGGCGGCGCAGTCGAAGGGCAGGCAGATTCAAATATTGTCGCATAAAATGTCCGTCCTTCGACTTCGCCTGGCTATCGCCTCGCTCCGCTCAGGGCGATGATCGTACGGTCTATCGTCTACCGTCCATCGTCCACGGTCGGAATTTTTGTATGCCAATCCGTGACTTGCTGGTACGCGTGCGCGGCGCGCAGGATCACGTCCTCGCGGAAGCGCGGGCCGAGCAATTGCATCCCAATCGGCAGACCCTGCGAATCGAATCCGACGGGGAACGAGATTCCTGGAATCCCCGCCAGGTTGGCAGGCAGGGTAAACACGTCTTCGAGATACATCGCCAGCGGATCATCCGCGTGCGCGCCCGCCACGAACGCGGTGGTGGGAGTCGTCGGGGCAGCGATCACGTCCACGCTGGAGAAGGCCGCCTCAAAGTCCCGCGCGATCAACGTGCGCGCCTTCTGCGCCTGTCCGTAGAACGCGTCGTAATATCCCGCGGAGAGCGCGTACGTCCCGATCATGATCCGCCGCGTGGCTTCCTCGCCAAATTTTTCACCGCGCGTTTTGAAGAACACGTCCCACAGCGCATCCGCATGCTCCGCAATGCGCGGGCCGTAGCGGACTCCGTCGAAGCGCGCCAGATTTGCCGACGCTTCCGCGGGCGCGAGGATGTAGTAGACGGGCAGCGCGTACTCGGTGTGCGGCAGACTGACCTCGACGATTTCCGCGCCGAGGGATTTCATCTGCTCGATGGCCTGCCGCGTCTTTTCCTGGACTTCGGCCTGCATGCCCTCGATGAAATATTCCTTCGGGACGCCGACGCGCAGACCGCGTAAATTTCCGCTGGTCAAGTAGCCGTCGAAAGACGGCGTATCGAGACCATCTGCCGAAGTTGCATCCAGCGGGTCGTGTCCTGCCATCACGGAAAAAATCAGCGCCGCGTCTTCAGCGTTTTGTGCGAGCACGCCGACCGTATCGAGCGACGAACCGAACGCGATCAGTCCGTAGCGCGAGACGCGTCCATAGGTGGTTTTGAGTCCCGTGATCCCGCAAAACGAGGCGGGCTGTCGAACGGAGCCGCCCGTATCAGTGCCAAGCGCGGCAGGGACGAGTCGCGCGGCCACCGCGGCCGCACTCCCGCCCGAAGAGCCACCAGGGACACGCGATGTATCCCACGGATTCATCGTCCGCCCGTAGGCGGAATTTTCGGTGGATGATCCCATCGCGAATTCGTCGGTATTGGTCTTGCCGATGACGATGGCGCCCGCCTGCTGTAATTTCTTCACCGAGGTGGCCGTGTACGGCGGAACAAATCCCTCGAGGATTTTCGAGCCAGCCGTGCAGGGCATGCCTTCCACCGCGAGGACGTCTTTGATGGCGAGGGGAATTCCGAGGAGCGGTTGGCGGTTGGCGGTTAGCGATTGGTCGGCTTTGGCGGCTTCGGCCAAGGCACGGTCGCCGTCCACGTGGAGGAACGCGTGGAGGGACGGGTTGAGGCGCGCGACCTCATCCAACGCGGCCTGGACGAGTTCGCGGCTGGTGAAGTCGCCGCGCTCGAGGCCTGCTTTCATCTGGGTGAGGGTGAGGGAGGAGAGATGCATGATAAGGAGAGAAACCCGTTTTCTCCAACCCGCAGGGCGCTTCGCGGGAAAACGGGTTTCTGGAGTTCTCGATCTATTCAAACACCGGCGGGACTTTGAACTGATCGTCGGCGGTTTCAGGAGCGTTGGCAAGGAGCACATTGGTCGAGAGGCCGGGACGCGCCTCGTCCGCACGGAGAGGCATCTCGGACAGCGATCCGCTAGTTGTCGGAGGAATGTCACGGGTGTCCAATTCCTGCAAGCGGGCAATGTGATCCAAAATAGTCGAGAGTTGGCCGCGATAATGTTCCTTCTGCTCGTCGGTCAATTCAAGACGCGCCAGACGGGCGATGTGTTCGACTTCTTGAATGGTGAGGGACATGGAGGGAATTATATCAGGGAGGAAGTTGTAGGTTGAAAGTTCAAGGTTTAAGGTTGAGCCCAACCCGCCGCGTACCATTGGATATATTCCCCCACATACGCACTCCAATACTCCTCATCATGCGCACCGGTGTTGAGATGCCATTCGTGCGGGACTTCGTATTGGGTCAGCCACTCTTCCAATTGGATGTTGAACGCAAATTCGCGGTCATTGTCACCCATATCCATGTAGAGGCGCGGCCAGAGATCGGGAGAGAGTTCGCGTACCCTGCGTTCGAGTCCGGCACGATCTGTGGAAAGGATGGCTGGGGAATGGAGCCCGAGCGATACAAACAGGTCCGGACGAGTGATGCCGACTTGAAAAGCCCAACCGCCGCCGCGTGAGAGTCCGCCGAGGGCGCGCTGGGCGCGGTTCGCGAGGGTACGGTAGTTTTCGTCAATGTAGGGGATGATGTCGTTGATGAGATATTGTCCGAAGCGGGTGCCTTGCTGGAGATTCCAGTAGCGGTCTTCGGGGAAGACCATGATGAAAGGGATGGATTGCCCGGAATGGATAAGTTCATCCGCGGCTTCAGGCGCGCCGATGCGCACCCACTGGTCGGCAGTGTAGGTCTGTCCATTGAGAAGGTAGAGAACGGGGTAATGCAGTTCAGGAAATTGTTCGTAGCAGGGAGGCAGGTAGATGATGAAGGCAGTGGGAAGTCCCTCGGTGGGGACTTCGCCGGTTTGCAATTCGCCGGGCTGGCTGAGACAGGTCAACGGGGTGGAGGTGGGGCTGGGAGGAACCGTCAACGTGGGCGGAATGGGCGTCTGTGTGGCAGTTGGGGAAAGAACGACAGGCGTTGGAGGCGGCTGGTTGGTCGGCGAACAGGCCGAAGGTCCGAGAAGAAGCGAGAGTAGCAGAATCAGTCGAGCCGCTTGACGATTGTACATTCCACGCATTATATAATACCCACGGTCAAAAATCGCGCTTTCCGTCCTTTTAAAAAAGCGCGATTTTCGACCGAGTGCGGTATACTCGTGCCGTTCGGGGTGTGGCGCAGTTGGTAGCGCACCGCGTTTGGGACGCGGGGGTCGTGGGTTCAAGTCCCTCCACCCCGACCTTATCAACTTCGGAAGTCTTTAGAGACTTCCGAAGTCTTTGTGTTAAAATACACGCGGAGGCTCCCCATGGCAGACAAGAAATTCGACGGCGTGATCGAGGCGGTGCATTACACCCGCGGTGGACAGATCGATTTTGTGCGCGCGTACGAACGGCGCGGCGTCACTTTCTCAGACCGCGTCCTGCTCGACCGAAAGACCCTGCTGGAACGGCTGAAGGCGAAAAAGCGCTTTATCACCGGGGAACGCCAGCCGTTGCTGGGGAGCACGTTCAATAGCGGCCATGATATTAACCTTGTTCTGCGCGATGGGCGCGAATATGTTTCCACCCGCGCCGATGCGGCGGAGGACACGCTCGAAGGCGTGCCAGTGATCTAGCTTTCCATCCAACCTATCATGAAAACAATAGACCAAACCCCTCTTCTGGATGCAAACGGGCGACTCAGCCTGGTCAATCGCATTCAAGGCATGTTGACCTATGGCTTTTCCTGGCCTGCCAATCTGGAGTCTCAGGACAAGGTCATCGCGCAATTGAACAAGGCGATCGAAAAAGGGCACACGTTGATCCGCAATCAGAAACTGGGGGCCAGTGAAATCATGGTGCCGTTGATCCTGGTGGGGCCTTCGGGAATCTACGTGATCGAAGCCACGTCGCTCAAAGGGCTGTACCGGGTGCGCGGCGAGGAATTGGGGACGATTGCCAGCGGGCGATTCCAGCCCGCCAGCGTCAACGTGGTCAGCCGAACCATGCGGCTGGCGAAGGCGTTGCAGATGTTTTTGGAGCGGCAGGGTTTAAAACTGACAGCCCCTGTGGAACCCGTTCTGGTGGCCGCGGACCCGGGCCTGCACATCGAATCCGTCCGCCCGGCAGTGCGGGTGGTGTTGAGCGATGCCATCGGACATTTTGCCGCCAGCATGGTGACGGCCCGTCCGATCTACAACCTGCAGGATGTGAATGACTTTGTGGAACGCATCCAGAATCCGCGTTCGGCGCGTCAGGCAGAAAAACCGCCCAAACCAATGGAAGACGCCTTCACGTTCAAGGAAGAAGCGTCCTCCGCGGATAAGTCGCGCATGCAGTCCATTCTGCACTCACCGCAAAGCGACCGGTTGATCGAGACCGGTCAATCTGACATTGACTTCGCATTTGAAGAAGAGCCTTCTCCCACCGTGCTGGTCAGCAATCCTGCGCCCGGCAAAGGCGGCACACGAACGCCTACCGCGTCCCGCAAAAAACTCTTTATGGGCATGACCCTTCAACAGATTGGCTTATTGCTGGTCTTGGGAATTATGGAATTCTGCGTGCTTGCCGGTTTCGCGGCTGTGATCTTCCTTAACCAATCCAGATAACCTTGTCTGCTCCTTTCGTTTCCGTCATCATCCCCGCGCATAACGAAGAGACGCGCCTGCCCCACACACTGGAGCAGGTGCTTGCTTTTCTTAAAAAGCAGGCCTACGATTCCGAAGTACTGGTGGTGGAAAACGGGAGCACAGACCGCACGCTGGAGATCGCGCAGGCCTACGCGCGCCAACATCTCAACCTGCGCATCCTGCGCGAGACAGACCGCGGAAAAGGCCTCGCCGTCCGACGCGGCATGTTGGAAGCCAAAGGCGAATACCGCTTCATGTGCGACGCCGACCTGTCCATGTCCATCGAACAACTCAACCATTTCATCCCGCCCGCCACCGCCAACGTGGACATCGCCATCGGTTCACGCGAAGCCGCGGGCGCGGTCCGATTCGAGGAGCCGTTGTATCGCCACCTCGGCGGGCGCTTCATCAACTTCACCATCCGCACCCTCATCCTGCCCGGCCTGCAGGACACACAATGCGGATTCAAATGCTTCACAGCCGCCGCCACCGAACAGATCTTCCGTCTCCAAACCCTGCCCGGCTGGTCGTTCGACATCGAACTGCTCTACATTGCCCGCCGACGCGGATTATCCATTCGAGAAATCCCCATCCATTGGCGCTTCGACCCCGAGACCAAACTCAGCGCCGTGCAGGATGCCTTCCGCATGGTGCGCGACATCTTCCTGATTCACCGCAACGCCCGCCGCGGCGTCTATGATCGTAACCCCTGACCTGACCCTCGAAAAAAGATTCTGGCAAAGCGGACTCCACCTCATCGCAGGAATGGATGAAGCCGGACGCGGTGCGCTCGCGGGACCTGTCACCGTGGGCGCGGTCATCCTGACGAAATCCCCGCGTCTTTCGCGGACTTTGAGCGGCGTCCGCGACTCCAAGCAAATGACCCCGGGACAGCGCGACCGCTGGGCCGCGGTCATCCGCAAAATTGCCCGCGCCTGGTCGCTGGGCTGGGCCTCCGCAAACGAGATCGACTCGCTCGGAATTTCCGCGGCGACGCGTCTCGCGGCGGAACGCGCCCTCGCCGCGTTGCCCCTTGTCCCTCACCACCTGCTGACGGATTTTCGTCTCAACCCCGACACCGACATTCCGCTCACCTCGCTCGTCAAAGGCGACCAGAAATCCCTGAGCATCGCGTCTGCTTCCGTCCTTGCCAAGACCGCGCGCGACGCGTTGATGCGCGAACTGGACGCGCAATTTCCCGAATATGGGTTGGCGAAACACAAAGGTTATGGGACGGCGAGTCACCGCAGGGCGCTCGAGAAATTGGGTCATTCCCCCGCGCATCGAAAGACGTTTACATTCAAAAATCCCGAAGGGATGAAAGGATTGTAACGCGCATACTGTAACGGGAATCAAATCCCGAAGGGATGGCATATCACGAGCCATACCACCCCTTCGGGGTTATGCGCGGATGATTTCGCGGTCTATAATCATGTCACCCCCGTCGGGGTTTT
>JAYRVQ010000109.1:0-3071 GCA_041918465.1 Anaerolineales bacterium | reverse complement strand
CCTTACTCCCAGGATTCTACTAGGGGTTAGGTGCGACGCACTCCAGTTAGGCGGATTACTCTCCGTCACCTTCCAGCCAGGTTTCCATGTACGGTTTTTCGAGCGCGGCGGCTTGCTTCGTAAGCGAAAGTGGATTAAAGGTATCCACCATCACGGCCAATTCCTGCGTTTCCTTTTTACCGATGCTGGCTTCTGTCATCCCGGGTTGCGGACCGTGCGCGAGGCCGAAGGGATGCAGGCTGATGTCGCAACGGTCAATGCCTTTGCGCGACATGAAGTTGCCTTCGGCGTAGTACAACACTTCATCGGATTGAACGTTGGAGTGGTTGTACGGCGCGGGGATGCCTTCGGGGTGATAGTCGAACAGACGCGGGACGAAGGAGCAGACCACGAAGTTGTGCGCGTCGAACGTCTGGTGGACGGGCGGCGGCTGGTGGATGCGCCCTGTAATCGGCTCGAAGTCTTCGATATTGAATATCCACGGATAGAGGTAACCGTCCCAGCCGACCACGTCGAAGGGATGATAATCGAGGATGTGACGCGAGAGTCGGTCGCGGACTTTGATGCGCACATCGAACTCGCCGCGTTCGGTGTGCGTCTCCAGTTCTTCGGGGACGCGGATATCGCGCTCGCAATAAGGGGCGTTCTCGAGCAGTTGACCGTACTCGTTGCGATAACGTTTGGGCGGGACGATCTGCGAGGGACATTCAATCGTGAAGAAGCGCGCTTCGCCGTCGAGTTGCATCTGCCACGTCACCGCGAAGGGGATGACGATGTAATCGCCCGCGCGGAATTTGAGAATCCCGAACACAGATTTCAACGTCCCGCTCCCCTCGTGGACAAACCAGACTTCGTACGCTTGCGAGTTGCGGTAGAAGTAATCCATGCTCTTCGTGGGGCGCGCCACGCCGAGGATTACGTCGCGGTTGCCGAGCAGGGGAACGCGCGCCGAAACGGGATCAGCCCCAAGGTCCGCGTGAAGCGTAGCGAAGGCGCGGTGGCGGATCGGGCCGAAGTCCACGTATTCGGGAGTCACGAGTCCCAGGTCTTCCGTCTTCATCACGCGTGGCGGCAGGAAATGGTGATAGAGAATGGATTGGATGGAGGAAAAGCCCTCCAGTCCCATCAATTCTTCGCGGTAAAGTTTACCGTTTGGTTTCTTGAATTGCACGTGGCGTTTGTGGGGAATCTGTCCGAGTTTGTGGTAGAAGGGCATATCACACCTCTAATGCTAATGGGATTGCTGGTTATTGAATGTTCAGGGATTGAATCAGCGCGTCGAGATTTGTCAACGCGGGGGTGAATTTTTCGGACGCGGTGGAGTTGAGCAGGTTGACAACATCGGTGTAGTAGGTGGTTAGCGCGCTCTCGTTGTCGTAGCCGGGGAAGGGAATGCCGCCCGCGGGAGGGACGGTTTCGGGCTTCTCGTCGAATGCCAGCAATGGATGCGAGGCGGGCAGGACAGCGATAATGTAATATTTCCCGTCGCTCGTCAGCCCCTGGAATTGGTAGAACAGATCGTGGTTGTTGGCGGTGGCGAAATATTGACCGTATTCCGTCAGGAAGCGCACGCCTGATCCGTTCGCGAAATGGATGATCTGAATTTGCGCCGCGAACAACTGCCCCGCGTTAAAGTAGGGGATGCTGGGCAGGTTTTCGGCGGTCGGCGCGGCCGTTCCGCTCACGAGGGCTTGCACGCGCGTAATATTATTGCCCACCGCCTCGTTGAGCGCAGCGAAATCCTGTGCGGGATAAACCAGAATGTACGGCTCGTGGAACGTGTCGTACAGCGAGTAGCCGTCCAATTCAAATTTGATGTGCTCGGGAGCAATTTCCCACGGCGCGCCCTGTTGTTCGTTTAGCACGGCGGGGATTTTCCCTGCCAGCGCGTTGGTCGCCACGCCCGTGGGGAGGACGAAACTGACATTTTCAAAGGAGACCACTGGCCCATTCGCGGGCGGGGTGGTGGGAATGATTGTGGGCGGCGGTGCGGCAACTGTCAATGCCTGAACGGTCGCGGCGACCATCGTCTCCACGTTCGGGACAGCGGGCGTGGTGGGTTGGACAGACACGCAAGCCAGCGTCACCAGCAAAACAGCCGACATAACGAACAGTTTGTTTTTCATTTTTCCCTTCCAATGGTGTTCCTCAAGATTCCAATTCGTTCCACTTCCAATTCCACAATATCGCCGGGCTGAAGCCACGGCCCCTCGCCCTTCGTCAATTCCAGCAGGCAACCCGTCCCGACCGTGCCCGAGCCGATCACGTCCCCGGGCTGGAGCATCACGGACTGTGAAGCCCGCGCGATGATCTCTCCAAACGACCAGAAAATATCCTTCAAATTTCCTCGGGACATTTCCACGCCGTTGACTTTCGCCGTCATCGCGAGATCGTACACACCCGCGCGTCCCACCGTTTTATCAGCCAGCGCTTCGCGCGTGACGATGAGCGGTCCCAGTGACGAGGCGAAGTCCTTCCCTTTGGCTGGACCCAGCCCCACCTTCATTTCGGCGCGTTGCACATCCCGCGCGGACCAGTCGTTGAATATGGTGTACCCGAAGATATGATTCTCCGCGTCCTCAACTTTGATGTTCATGCCTGTCTTGCCGATGATAACCGCGATCTCCAACTCATAATCCAGCGCGGATGTGTATGGCGGATACAGAATCTCCTCGTCTGGCCCGAAAATGCTGTGCGGATTGGTGTAGTAGAAAACAGGAAAGTCGTACCACTCTTTAGGAACGTCGCGCCCGCGGTTTTTGTTCGCGGTTTTCACGTGCTGTTCAAAGGCGTACGCGTCGCGCAGGGTGGCGGGGAGGAGGGGGGCATGGACTCGCTCCGCCGTCACGCCTGATAGACCCCCCTCTTTCTCTCCCCCCATTTTTCGCGAAGCATCCCGAAGGGGCGCAGAAAATGGGGGGAGACGGAGGGGGGTTGCCTCGATCACCGCGCGCATATCGGGATAGGGAAGAGGGTGGTATAACCCGTCTTTGAAAAGAGCAGGCTGAGGGTCAGAATGAGGCGTGGAAATGGTGGCGAAGTACATTTTGATTTGAATGTTTGAAGGTTGG
>JAYRVQ010000108.1:0-3517 GCA_041918465.1 Anaerolineales bacterium | reverse complement strand
GCGCCTACAACGCGTCCACGCTTGTGCCGCGCCGCGATAACGGGATCGAATTGCAGATCAAGATTGGACAGACGCGCGCCGCTCTTGGCGACTACGCGGGCGCACTGGCGCAATATGATGCCATCGCGCAAACAGGCAACGACTTTATCAAAGCGCAGATGGATTATCTTTCAGGCTCGGCTTATAAGTTTTTGGGGCAAACTGATCAAGCCTATCAACGCTTTCTTCACGCGGTGGAGAATTATCCCATCTCGTATTATTCCTTTCTAAGCCTCGTCGAACTCGTGGACGCGGGCGTGACGGTCAGCGATCTCGACCGCGGTCTCGTGGATTACTTCGCAGGTCAATACGAAGTGGCTCTCGTCGCGCTCGACCGTTACGTTGCCGCAGACCTTGATGGCGACGGTACTGCCCGTTATTATCGCGCCCTCACCCTTGCCAAGTTACAAAAATATACCGAGGCTGTGGATGGGTTTTCATATTTTATAGACAATTTTCCCGCGCATCCCAAATGGTCTGTTGCATGGTATGGCGATTTGAATTACCCTGTCGGTACCCCCGGCCTGGCTTTCATTCAATGGTATTACCTCGAACAAGATATGCAAGCATCCCAGACACTGCGAAATTTTTCTGCCATTTCTCCATCGGACCTGTTGGCAATTGAATACCTGCTGACCGCGGCGCGCATCCTCGAACGCGACAACCGCCTTGAGGAGGCCGCCGGTCTTTGGGAAACCATCGCTGAACAGTTTTCGGGAGATAGCCGCGCAGTGGATGCCGTTTTTCTGGCGGGTATTTCCTTTTATCGCCTTGGCGATTTCAACCGTGCGCTTATAGATTTTCAGCGCAGTCTTTTGCTTTCTGTGGAATCGAGTGGTCGCGCGCGCGCATATTTATGGGTTGGCAAAACACATGAAAAACTAGGGGACGCGGCCAAAGCCCGCGAAGCCTGGACTCAAGCCCAAAGCTTGGACTCGACCGATTACTACAGCGTCCGCGCGCGTGATCTGTTGCTGGGGCGCGCTCCCTTTGAGTCCGCTTCGCTCGTGGACCTCGAAGTGGATCTTGCCAGGGAACGCGTCGAGGCCGCCTCGTGGGTGCGTCTCACATTCAGCCTGCCCGCCGACACTGATCTGAGTGGACCCGGCGCACTCGCCACGGACTCGCGTTTCATCCGTGGCACCGAATTTTGGGAACTTGGTTTGTACGATGAGGCGCGCGTTGAATTTGAAGAACTGCGCGGCGCTGTTAGCGCAGACCCTGCGGATACATTCCGCCTCGCCAATTATTTGCTTGACCTCGGCCTCTACCGTTCGGGTATCACTGCCACGCGTCAGGTGTTGACTCTGGCGGGGTTGGATGAACACTCTGAGTCTTTGCAGGTGGCCGATTATTTCAATCATGTCCGTTATGGATTGTATTTCCGCGAGTTGATCGAACCCGCCGCGCGACTCAATGGCTTCGATTCGCTCTTCCTATTCAGCGTGGCGCGGCAGGAGAGTCTCTTCGAGGGATTTGTCCGTTCCACCGCGGGCGCGCGTGGGCTGATGCAGATCATCCCTGAAACGGGCGCGGACGTGGCGGCGCGCATGGGCTGGCCGCTTTCGTTTGAGCCAGGTATGTTGTATCGGCCCGTTGTAAGTGTGAAGTTGGGGACGTATTATCTCGCCAGCAATCGCATTTATTTGAACGGGGATTTGTATGGCGCACTCGCGGCTTACAACGCTGGTCCGGGCAACGCGCTCGCCTGGCAGGAATTGGCAGGCAATGACCCGGACCTCTATCTCGAAGTTGTCCGTCCTGCCGAGACGCGAGATTACATTCGCGGCATCTACGAGATTTACAATATTTATCTTTCGCTGTATAGCCCTTTATAAAAAAGTGACGGTCACTTCCAAAGTGACCGTCACTTTTTTATCCTCCCGCTGCTCGCAATGCCACAGGAATTAATCCCGCGGCTTCGCGTACCTGCTCGGTGGAACACGAAAACGCGAATCGGATATGTCCAGCGCCTGCCGCGCCGAAGGCCGAACCAGGGGATGAGCCAACGCCCACACGGTCGATCAAATAATTCGTCATGGACCAATCGTCAGTTTTTCCCTGGTAACCCGGCCACTCCTTTTTGATTTTCGCCCAAAGATAGAATGCGCCACCAGGCTTGAATGGTTCGAGATACGGTGATTCTTCCAACGCGACTAACAGCATGTCGCGTCGTAACTGGTATTCCGCGGCCATCGAGCGCGTCGCGTCCTGCGGACCGTTGAGCGCGGCCGTCGCTCCATATTGCGTCACCGAGTTGACGCCGTTGATGGTGCAGCGCACCAGTTTCTTCAATCGTTCCAGCAATAACGCGTCGGTGACGACAAGGTAGCCCATGCGCAGTCCGCTCATGGCGTAGGTTTTGGACATCGAGTAGACGCTGACCGTCCGTCCCTGCGCGGAGGGGAACGAGCCGAGGCTGACGTGTTTCTGTCCGTCGAAGATGACGTGCTCATAGGCTTCGTCGCTGATGAGCGTCAGGTTATGATTCGCCGCGAGATCGGCGATCCGCTCCAAAGTCCCGCGTGAAGCGACGGTTCCTGTTGGGTTGTGCGGTGTGTTGACAAAGATGGCGCGCGTCCGTGGCGTGATGGCTGATTCGATTTCGTCGGGATTGTACTGGTGACCGTTTTCGGAATGCAGTCGCACGGGGACGGGCGTCCCGCCTCCAAGTCGGATATTTTCCGCGATTTCCGTCCACATCGGGTCGGGCAAAATAACCTCGTCGCCCGCTTCGAGCATGGCGCGGAATAAAACGTATAAGCCGTGCATCCCGCCGTTGGTGACCACCACGTTGTCCGCGCTCGGGACGCTCAAGCCGTTTTCGGCTGTGACTTTTTTGAGAATTGCTTCGCGCAGAGGGGGAATGCCTGTGGATGCGGTGTAATGTGTCTGGCCGTCGCGCAGGGCCTTCTCCATCGCCTCGCGCACGTGCAGGGGAATGTCGAAGGACGGGTCGCCCGATTCGAGCCGCAACACTTTTCGTCCCTTTGCCTGCTGGTCGAGCAGGCGGTCGCGCACCTGGACGATGGCGCCCAATGAAACCGAGTCAAGGATATGAGACATGCAAACCTCTGTTCCTGCCGCGTACGGCCATCCAAAAATTTTGCGGATTATCCCACAAGCGGGATGCTTTTACAAGCAAATAAAAAACTGGCCGCTGAGTGCGGCCAGTCGCTTTCACTTAAGATGTCCCACAATTCGATTGTGGACTTCTATTGCGTCCATGTCCAGCACCGAGATCAATTTATCCCGTCCGTTGGCGCCCGCCACAATATCAACGTTGGATTTGGGTACGCCGAAAATTTCTGCCAGGAATTTGATCAACTCCTCGTTGGCTTTGCCTTCGTGCGCGGGAGCGGTCAGATGGATCCTCACCGTTCCGTCGCTTTGAATTTCCACGATCTCGTTACGGCTGGCGCGCGGCGTGACGCGCACGGCCAGCGCGGCGCCTTTCTTTCCATCGTGCAGGCGATAT
>JAYRVQ010000107.1:0-5717 GCA_041918465.1 Anaerolineales bacterium | reverse complement strand
GGCTTCAGCAATGAATTCCCCTTTGACTTCGATAAACTTCAAGTAGAAGAAGGCCTCGAGCTACGCGATTTTCATGGCTCTGCCATTGTCGGACGCACACCACAGGGACTGCTCGTCACGGGCGGATTCGAAGGCACGCTCGCCGTGGAATGCGCGCGCTGTCTTTGTGAGTTCGATCATACCGTCCACTGGGAAATGACCGAGTTGTACGCGTTCAACGAAAAGTCTGTGACCGACTCGGGACTGATCCTCCCCGACGACGCGCAAATCGACCTCGCGCCCCTCGTCCGCGATTACGCGCTCACCGAAGTCCCCATCAATCCGGTCTGCAAACCCGACTGCAAAGGCTTGTGTCCCACCTGCGGCCAGGATCTGAACAAAAAAGACTGCGGCCATCGCACCGAAACAGACGACTCCCCCTTCTCCATCCTCAAAGACCTGCTCAATTAATCAACGGAATCCTCATGACCGCCCACCCCAACCACCGCGCCACGCTCGAGACCCTGCTCGAGAAGGCCGGCTTGCAGGGGTATCTGACCACAGACGATCTCCTCGAAGTATATCCAGACGCCGCGCGGGACTCGGATCGCCTGGGCATTTTACTGACCGCCCTGCGACGACACGGCGTGGACATCCTCGACCCCGACGAGCAGGATGCCTCACGCGCCCCCGCGGCTGAATCCACTTTCAACGAGCCGCCCTACGCTGACGAATCCTTTGCCAGCGATGATCCCGTTGGACTGTATCTCAAAGAGATGTCGCGCTTTCCCCTGCTCAGCGTGGAGGAGGAACTTGGTCTGGCAATACGGATCGAAAAAGCGCGCAAAGCCCGCAAGAAACTGGAAATTGGCGGAGTCGAGGCGGCCGCCAAACGTCGGAAAATTGAACCGCTCCTTGCCGATGGACAGGAAGCGCGCGAGAGTCTCATCAAGGCAAATACGCGGCTGGTGGTCAGCATTGCCAAACGCTTTGTCGGGCACGGAATCCCATTCCTGGATCTGATCCAGGAGGGCAATCTGGGTTTGATAAAAGCCGTTGAAAAATTTGATCTCCATCGCGGTTTCCGCTTCTCTACCTACGCCACGTGGTGGATCAAGCAATCCATCACGCGCGCCATCGCAGACCAGGGACGCACCATCCGCGTGCCCGTCCACATGGTGGACCGTATCCGGCAGGTATACAAAGCCGAACGTAACCTGGAGCAAACGCTGGGACGGCAACCCACCGTGGAGGAGATCGCCAACAGGCTAAACCTCCCCGTCCGCAAAGTGCAATGGACAATGAAAGTCGCGTGGCAACCGCTCTCACTCGAGTCGCCCGTCGGCGAAAATGAAGATGCCGAACTCGGACAGTTCATTGAGGATGATGTCAGCCTGACTCCCATGCAGAGCGCGTACCAGTCCATGCTGAGGAGCAAACTGGCCGAAGTGATGGAAGAACTTTCGCCGCGCGAATCCCAGGTGCTTCGCTGGCGGTTTGGTCTGTACGATGGCCACGAATATACTTTGGAGGAAGTCGGCCAAAAGTTCGGGCTGACGCGGGAACGCATCCGCCAGATCGAGGGCAAGGCCTTGCGAAGCCTGCGTCATCCAAAAAAGGCGCGTATCTTAAAAGAATACCTGTAATCTGCGCTTTTGTGAAAAAAATCGCATATAATAAGAGGGAAAGAAAGGAGAAAATAATGACATCAATACTTGCAATCGAGGGGATTGGTCCCAAGAATGCCGAAAAACTGGCGCGGGTGGGCGTTCGTTCTACCGAAGCCCTGCTTGAAAGAGGCGGTAAGGCCAAAGACCGAAAATTGCTGGCCGCGGAAGCCGGAATCGGCGACGCGCAGATCCTCGAATGGGTAAACCGAGCCGACTTGTTCCGCATCCGCGGCGTTGGCGGACAGTTCAGCGACCTGCTCGAAAAAGCGGGCGTGGACACGGTCGTGGAATTGGCCAGGCGAAAAGCAGAGAACCTGCACGCCGATATGGTGGAAGTCAACACCGCAAAGAATCTGGTCAACCGCTTGCCGTCCGTTGGCATGGTGAAGGACTGGATCAAAGCCGCCAAGTCCCTGCCGCGCGCGGTGGAATACTAAACCGTCAACGAAAGCCCTGCCATCTGGCGGGGCTGATTATTTCCATTGACAAACCCTTCCCGCTCGCCTAAAATAGCGGTCATGATTGCGCGCTTTTCCCTAATGGTGACAACAACCATGGCCATGCAAATGGAGATGCAAAACCGCGTCTGGAAAGCACGTTAGGTCAACCACCTGAACGATAAACGGGCTGTCCAGAACGTGGACGGCTTTTTTGTTTGTTACCCCGTCGGTAGTTGATGGTTGACAGTTTACAGCCAACCACCAACCGACAACCGTTAGCCCCGGAGGCGCGAATGCCCGAAAATATTTTAATTGCCATTGCCTGGCCATACGCCAACGCCGAGATCCACGTTGGGAACCTGACCGGCTCGCACCTGCCCGGTGACATCGTGGCGCGCTATCATCGCTTGAAAGGCAACAACGTACTGGTGGTCAGCGGCACAGACTCGCACGGCACGCCCGTTGTCATCGCGGCGGACAAGGAAGGCAGGCCCGTCGAGGAAGTGTACAAGAGATATCACGACTCTTTCATTGATGTCTTTAAAGGTTACGGCATCACATACGACATGTTCACAACCACGCATAGCGAGAACCATTTCAAGGTTTCGCAGGCAATGTTCCTAGCTTTACAAAAGAACGGATTTCTTTTCAAGGAATTTAGCAAGCAGTGGTATTCTTCCAGCGCGAATAAGTTCCTCCCCGACCGCTACGTTGAAGGGACCTGCTACATCTGCGGATATGAGAGCGCGCGCTCCGATCAATGCGACAATTGTGGCAATGTGCTTGAACCCGAGAAGTTGAAGAATCCGCGCGCCAAAACCGGTGACGGCGCATTGGAATTGCGCGACACCGAACATTTTTATCTCGACCTCTCCAAACTTGAACCCGCCGTCAAAAAGTTCCTCGAGGAACGCGCCGACCATATGCGCGATACGGTCATCGGCGAGTCGTTGCGCAAGATCGAAAGCGAGGGACTCAGACCGCGCTCGATCACGCGCGACCTCGATTGGGGCATTCCGATTCCGATCAATGAGCCAGGTTGGGAGACGAAAAAACTATACGTGTGGTTCGAGGCCGTCATCGGCTACCTCTCCGCTCCGATCGAGTGGGCGCAGGTTGCAGGTCAGGGTGACGCGTGGCGCGCTTGGTGGACGAATCCCAGCGCGAAGCAATTCCACTTCATCGGCAAAGACAATATCTTCTTCCACACGTCGCAGTGGCCCGCCGAATTAATGGGTGCAGGGAGCGCGTTCATGGAAATTTTTGCGGGCGACGAAATTCCGCTGACCCTGCCTTATGATGTACCCGCCAACCAATTCATGAATCTCGAGGATCAAAAGATCAGCGGCTCGCGCAACTGGGCGGTTTGGTGTCTCGACGCGCTGACGCGTTACGACCCCGACGCCCTGCGCTACTACCTGACGGTGAACATGCCCGAGAACAAGGACAGCGATTGGGACTGGGCCGAGTTCGTGGCGCGCAACAACAACGAACTGGTGGCGACGTGGGGCAACCTCGCCAACCGTGTGCTGTCATTCGCGTTCAGACATTGGGACGGACACGTGCCTGAAATTGATTCCGCCTCGCTTCGCCCCGCGGACCTTGATCTGCTCGCCGTTATCGAAAACGGATTCTCCACCGTCGGCGCGGAACTCGAAGCCGTGCGCCTGCGCTCTGCTCTCGGCGAGGCGATGAAACTCGCCACCGCGGTCAACGTCTACCTCGATGTTAACGCGCCGTGGAGCACGGTCAAAACGGACAAGGACGGCGCGGCAAAAACCATCTACACCGCCCTGCGAGCCATCGACTCGCTCAAGGTGATGTTCTCCCCCTTCCTGCCCTTCACCTGCGAGAGACTGCACGGATTCCTCGGCTATGACAGTCCGCTCTTCGGGGAACAATTCACCGAAGATGTGACCGACTCGCTCGGCACGCATAAGGTGTTACGATATCGCGATGGAGGGCAAATTGGCAATTTGCCCTACTGGCGGCCCAGCGAATTGAAGCCGGGACAAAGACTGAATCAGCCAGGTCCATTGTTCAAGAAGCTGGAAGAGAGCGTGGCGGGAGAAGAACGGGCGAGGTTAGGAAAATAGATTAAAAAGGAGAAATTGAAGATGCCAAACAATCAAAAACTAAAACAACAAAGACTGGAAGCCAAGACGAAGGCGGCTCAACAGGACAAGGTCATCCGGACAGTTGCCCTCGTTGTGATCGCGCTGATTGTGATCGCTGTTATCTGGTCATTGATCCCCAAAAAGCAACCATCCAATTTAACGATTGACATCAACAAGCAGTACTTTGCCACCTTCAAAATGGCGAAGGGCGGGGAATTTGTCATCCGGTTGTTCCCCGATCAGGCTCCTGTCACCGTTGATAATTTCGTTGTCCTTGCGCGTAAGGGATTCTATGACGGCACAACTTTTCACCGAGTGCTAGACGGCTTTATGGCACAGGGCGGCGACCCAACAGGCACCGGTTCAGGCGGACCCGGTTATGAGTTCGAAGACGAGATCAACGATCTGACCTTTGACAAGCCGGGCATGGTAGCGATGGCAAATTCCGGTCCCGATACGAACGGGAGTCAATTCTTCATCACATACGCTCCCACCGAATGGCTGAATGGCCTTCACACGATTTTCGGACAGGTCATTGAAGGCATGGATGTGGTCAACGGACTGACCCGCCGGGATCCCGGCCAGAACCCCGATTACGAGGGCGATGTCATCGAGAGCGTCACGATCACAGAAAAATAAGTTTCAGCGTGCTATAATGAAATAGAAGTAAGGAGTAAATTATGGCCACCCGAAAAACTGAACGCGTATCCAAAATGAAAGAACGCATCCCCGAAGAGACGCGTGAACACTACAAAAAAGCCCGCGAGGAAATGCGGGATGCGATGAAAGGTTTTCTGCCCGAAGGCTTTATCGAGCATCGCCGCGCCGCCCGCAAGGAAATGTTACTAGCAATGCGCAGTCTGCTCGACTCTGCCATCCAACGAATGGATGAAAAAGAGTAACCGCTCCATCGGACGAAGTCAAAATCCTTTGCCGCGAATTTCACGGATGACGCGAATTAACGTTCGCGAAAATTCGTGTTTTTCGCGGCAGAATTTTTAATTCTTCGCTCTTCCCCCAAACAAAACCCATAACAACGTTACGCCTGCCGCGCCGAAGAACACATTTCCCAATGTGACGTTCCCCGCGCTGGCCAGCGTCACCCCGCCAATCAGCAGCGCGGCAAAAACAACCCCGCCCGTCAGCCTGTCCACAGAACGGCTCAAAGCGCGGACCTCGCGCGTCACCTGCGGCGATTGGACGGTCAACCCGCCCGCTTCGATCTGCGACATAATTCGGCTGGTTTGCGCTGGCAAAGCGATCAGGGTTGTCACCAAACTCCCCAGTTGGTTCAGAATATTATCGAGGTCAAACAATGAACCAGCCTCCTCCGCGACCAACTTTTTCGCGTATGGTTCGAGTTGACCCCACAAATTGAAGTTCGGGTCAAGACCTGTGCACATCCCCGAAAGAATCGCCACCGTCCGCACCAACATCAACAGATCATTCGGCACCTGGAAGGGCATCTCCACCATCAGGTCGCGCATACGATGGCCAATATCGTGCATTTC
>JAYRVQ010000106.1:0-4514 GCA_041918465.1 Anaerolineales bacterium | reverse complement strand
GATGCTCCCCGAAATCGAACCGACATTGATGATGTGCCCGCGATTCCGTTCCCGCATACCAGGCAAAAACAACGATGTGAGATGCGCGGTCGCACCCACGTTGACCTGCAACATCTCGCGCGCCGTCTCCCAATTCATCTCATGGAAATAACCATACCAGCCAAAGCCTGCGTTGTTGACGAGGACATCCGCCGCGCCGACTTGCTTGAAGACGCGCTCCCGCTCCGTTTCGGACCTCAGGTCCGCCGCGATGACCTTGGCCTTTCCCCGCGCGGACGTGATCTCCGCCTGTACTTCGAGCAGTCTCTCCATCCGCCGCGCCACGATAACAACTTTCATCCCCGCCTGTGCGAGTTGCCGCGCCGTCGCCGCCCCAATTCCCGACGACGCGCCTGTCACAACCGCGATCTTATCTTTCCAGTTTTTGGTGGTCATTCTTTTTCTTATCACAAAGGGTCACAAAGAATTTCCTTCGTGACCCTTTGTGATTCTTTGTGGCGACACGTTCTTTTAGGATAAACCTTCCATCAACTCCATCGGTACCACTGCCGCGCCGACGATGCCGGGACCGGTGTGGACTCCCAGCACAGGCGAGATACGCATAACTTCCAGTTTTCCGATGTTGAGTTTCTGCTTGAGTTCGACAGTGAGGGCATCGGCCTTTTCGGCGAAGCGTCCGTGCAACACGGTGACCCAAACGGGCGTGTGGGCATATTTCTCATACAGATGCTCTACGATCGCGGTCATGGACTTGGTCAGCGTGCGTCCCGTGGTGACCGTGCTGTACTTGCCGTCCGTGTCCACGCGGATGACAGGCTTCAGGTTCAGCAATGCGCCCGCCAGTGCTTTGACGCGTCCGATGCGGCCGCCGCGCGCCAGATATTCTAGTGTATCCAGCGTATAGATGACTTCGGTCTTTTCGCGGATTTTTTCCATCCGTTCCTTGATCGCATCGTAAGCCCAGCCCGCCTTGTTTGCAAGCGCGGCCGCAATCACCTGGAAGCGTTCACCGCCAGAGAGGGTGAGTGTATCCCAGAAGGTGACGTCCGCTTCGGGCTTGGCCTCGTTGCCGCCCTCGCGCGCGGCGTTGATCGTCCCGCTCAGTCCCGACGAGATGTGGATGGATAGGATGTTCTTCTCTGCCTGTGCCACTTTGCGATAGATCTCCGCGAACAACCCCGTGGACGGCATGGCCGTGGTCGGGATTTGCGGACGCATGGCTTCGAGCCTATCGTAGAACGCGTCGGCGGTGATGTCGGCGGAGTTGACTTCGCCTTCGGGGAATTGGATGAACAGTGGAGCCTGGACTACTCCCAGTTTTTCCAGTTCCTCGGCGGGCATATCTGCGGCACAGTCGGTAACGATTTTCATTTTGAGTCTCCTGTTTGGTTTTTATCGCCGTCCTGAGCGGAGGGCGGTGTTCTTTCGACCGCAGTCGAAGGACGGGTCACAAGTGCAATTATTGTTCCATAGACTTGCCCTTCGACTTCGGGTCTTGACACCTGCACTGCACCAAACGCAGTGCGGTGCAAGTGTACGGCGGAAGAACGCCGCCTACTCGATCCTCCGCTCAGGGCAGTGGGTTGTTTGTTACTACTCTCTACTCTCTACTATCTCTTCTCCAAAAACCATTTCACTGTATCTGAAATGGATTCGTAGATCGAGCGCGGTCGATAACCCAGTTCACGCGTCGCTTTGGCGTGACTGATATTCGAATTGCTCTGCAACACTTCCAGCGAATAGGGCGTGAAGCGCGGAGTGGTGTGCGCGAGTTGGTAATACATCGGTGTGAAATACGCCGCGAACTTTGCCAGGTCAAATGGGATTTTCATCTGGAAGAATCCGCGTCCCGTAATTTCGCGAATCGTTTCGAGCAGGTAGCGTACCGAGATTTTATTTCCCGAGAAAATGTAACTCTCGCCGCGTTTGCCTGTCTCTGCGGCGGAGATGAGTCCATCGGCCACATCGCGCACATCCACGAAGTCGTAGGCGCCGTCCACGTAGAACGAGGGCCTGGCCGCGGCCGCGTCGTGGATGACCGCGCCCATCATCGAGCCGCGGTAATCGTACGGGCCGATCACGCCCGTCGGGCAAGCCACAACAGCTTCCAGTCCCGCGCGAGCCGCATTCAATACTTCGAGCGTGGCCTCCGCTTTCGAGCGATCATACGCGCCGTAGGGATTGTCCGAATCGTAGGGGAGAGATTCGTCAATCACACCATCCTCCGCACGTTTTATCGCGTGGATCGAACTTGTGTAAATCACTTTTTCGACGCCCGATTCTTTGGCGGCGTGCAAAATATTTTTTGTGCCATCCACATTGACTTTGCGGACGAACGGATTCGGCCCCGGCATGATCGAGATGACACCCGCCAGATGGAAGACGCCGCGCACGCCGCGCATGGACTCGAAGACCGAATCCAAATTGAGAACGTCGCCCTCCACCGCTTCCACATCCAGACCTTTGAGCGGGTCGCGGCTTTCTCCCGCGGGAATCAACGCCCGCACTTTTTCCCCGCGCCTGCGAAGTTTGCGCACGAGCACATTACCGATGTGTCCCGTCGCGCCTGTCACCAACCACATCCAAGTACCTCACTTTTTATTTGTGGGGCGGGATGGTATCCCGCCGTGCTAGATGCGGAATGCCATTCCGCACCACGTTTATTTCATCTCACGTGTCAGGGCAGTCATCATCACCTGCATGGTTTCGCGCGCGACTTTTTCCCATTTCGCGCCTTCGGGGTCGAGCAGGCTTTGCAACAGCAATCCCATTGCGGCGGATACGATCAGCCGCGCGGCCAGGTTGGGGTCCACATCCACGAACGAGCCTTCGGCGACACCCCTTTTGATGAGCGAGGCGAAATGCTTATGATAGCGGCGATACGGCGCGATGCTGGCCTGCCAGATGGTTTCATCGCGGCTGGCCTGTAACATGAATTCGAGGAACATCGGCAGGTTGTCACTGGCGGATTGGAAAATGTACGGAAAGTATTCCGTCATCTGCTGAAAGATTTCGGGGACGGGTTGGTCTTTCGAGGCTTCGATGGCCTGGTCAAAAGTCTGGAGCCAGCCGTCGAGCAACGCCAGGAAAACATCCTGCTTGGTTTTGAAATGATGATAGAACGCGCCCTTGCTGACCCCCGCCTGTTCGCAAATGCTGTCCACGCTGGCCTTGTTGTAGCCGTTGACCGAGAATTGTTTGACGGCGGCCTCAAGAATATGCGACCGAGTCTCTTCACTGCGCTGTTGCATGGTTCTCCTTGTGCGACTGGACAGGTCTCCGGATAAAAAACCGACTAGTCGGTATGTTTTTACCCGCGAACGATTGCACTGTCAAGGTGATAAAGATTACAGCCAGTTAAGAAAAAAGTGACGGAAAATTTTTCCGCCACTTTTACGAGGGAAAACAGTTGACAGTCACTTTGGAAGTGACTGTCAAATTGGTGTCACGCAGGTTTGTAAGCCGTGATCTTCGCGCTATATACCGCCTTGTAGATCGCCTCACGCGGATATTCCTTCACTTCCAATTTCATTTCATCCAGCGCGCTGTCCACGGTTTCCTTGTCGAAGAAAACGGGATTGACCGATACATCCGCGAATCCCACCGCCTCCATCATGCCGATATATTCCTGCGCCTCGACTGCGCCCGCCACGCATCCCGCCCAGGCACTCAGGCTTTGCTTCACCGCTTCGGGCAGTGGCCCATCGGTGACAATATCCGAGACGGCGAGTTTGCCGCCCGGTTTGAGCACGCGGAATGCCTCCGCGAAAACTTTCGATTTATCGGGTGACAGATTGATGACACAATTCGAGATGATGACGTCCACGCTGTTTGCGTCCACCGGCAAATCTTCGAGATAACCCTGACGGAACTCCACGTTGGCGATGCCCATCCGCTCCGCACTGGACCTGGCGCGGGCTACCATTTCGGGAGTCATGTCCACGCCGATGACGCGTCCCGTCTCGCCGACCTTTTTGGCGGCGAAGAAGCAATCCAGTCCCGCGCCCGAGCCGAGGTCGAGGACGGTTTGTCCGGGCTGGAGCGCGGCGAGTGTGATCGGGTCGCCGCATCCGTAACTAACGGCGGATTCGCCCGCGGGGAGGGTGGCAAGCAAATCTGCGGGGTAGAGATTACTGTCAGAACTACAGCAGTCCGAGGGTCCACAGCAAGACGCGTTAGATTTGATTCGTTCAGCGTAATGTTCGCGAACAGCCTCATGGATGGGGGTGGGGGATTGGGTGGTCATGTGAGTCTCCTTGTGTGTTCGTCATTGCGAGCCACTGATGGTCGAGTAGTGCGAAGCACGTATCGAGACCGAGGCGGCGAAGCAATCCCTGCGTGGTAAAGAGGAGATTGCTCCCTGGCACTGCCCGCCAGGGCAAGTGTCGTCGGGTCTCGATACGGCCTCGAAAATCACCTGGCCTACTCGACCCTCCTCGCAATGACGATGAATAGATATGTGTCTATTTGAATTTGCAAAAAAAGAGACGACGCTGAATCAGGCGTCGAGGCTT
>JAYRVQ010000105.1:0-4190 GCA_041918465.1 Anaerolineales bacterium | reverse complement strand
TTTCCGTGGCGGGATCGAGTTCCGCTTTTTTCCAAAAACCAAGTTCCTTGGTGCTGGTGCCCGATTTGTCAGCGCGCGCCACAAAGGAAGACCCAGCCGCGTAGATGGCCTTGAACGCGTCCACAGGCGAGAGCCCCTTGATCGCGGCAAGGTCCGCTTCAGGACCGACGATGATGTAATCGTTGTGCGCGATCAGGACGCGTTCCTTGCCGAAGCCATCGGCCATGAGAGTCTTCTCGTCCGTCGGCGAGTGGACGAACAGGACATCGGCGTTGCCTTCGCGTCCCATTTGCATGGCCGCGCCCGAACCCACCGCCACAGTCTGGACCGTGTAGCCGCTCTGCTCTTCGAAGAGCGGAATCAACACATCGAGCAAACCTGAATCCTGCAACGAAGTGGTGGTGGCGAGAATCAGATTCGGATTCGTGGGCTTGGGCGCGCAGGCCGATAAGGTCAGGGTCAGAACTGCGCCCAAAACTAGAAACAACTTGATGGAACGGGACATATTTCACTTCTCCTATGAATAAAATTTACTCGCCGCGAAATGACGCACGGCGTACAGCACGGGTAAATCGGTCAGGAACCCGGCTTTTCATTTGGCAACAGTGCCGCTCGTACTAGTACAAAAACCGTGACAGCAACCACGATGAGCAGGGTCGCGACCGGTTGCGCCGCGCCCAGTCCAAATCCATTGAAACGCTCGTAGACCAGCACGGGAACGATCTTCGGGTTGTAGGCCAGGATGACGACCGCGCCGAATTCGCTGATGCCGCGTGCCCACATCATCACCGCGCCTCCCAGAACGCCGCGCCAGGCTATTGGCAGGGTGATGTGCCAGAAGGCCTGCCACGCGGACGCGCCGTCAATGAGCGCCACGCGCTCCAGTTCCTCGTCCACGAGGGCAAAAGATTCGCGGCTCATGTTGACGAGAAACGGCAGGCTGACGAATAACATGCCAACCACGATTCCGCCGAAGTTGTCGGTGAAGGTTGCGCCGAGCGGAGTGAACCACTGGCCGAGCAGGCCGCGCCGCCCAAAGACGAGCAGGAGCGCGATGCCCGCCGCGGTGTGCGGGATGATGATCGGCAGGTTAACCAGCGCCTCCACCAGCTGCTTGCCGCGGAACTGTCGCCGTGCCAGCAGGTAGGCAAGCGGGACGCCCGTCAGTAACGCGAAACCTGTCGCCGCGGCGGCCGCCCCAAAGGTCAGCGCGAACGAGCGGAGCACTTCCGCATCCGTCAGCGCCTGCCAGAACTGCCCGGGCGAAGTCCCCAGCAGAGTCGCGACCAGCGGCAGGATGATGAACAGCAACAGCAATCCGCCGAGAAACGAAAACATGAAATTGAAGAAAAAAGTTTTTTGGTTCACGGTGTATCTGCGGAAACGCAAATGGCTTGCAGACTCCCTGGCATGTTAACGTAACCATCCGCGGGACAGGGATCAAACATCGGGTGGTAATTTGCGTCCATGATGGCGCGGCCTTCGGGGCTGAGCAGGAACTCGATGAAGAGCGCGGCCGCGTCGGCGTGCGGCGCGTTGGATGGGATAGTGATGCCATAGCCGATGCGCTCGCCGCGGAATTGCGGCTTGACGGTGGCGAAGCGTTGGAAGTCGAGATTCACCTGCACGGCCTCGTACGCGGACTCGAATTCGGCCTCGCCCAAATTCACGGCATCGGGCAGGGACAGCATGTTCAACTCGTGTTGCTGGATGACGCTCTCGTACTCGAAGGCATAATCGAGGTCGCCTGATTCGAGCAGGGCGATCAACATGATGCTTCCGCCGCGCAGGACGATGTGCGCATCGGGCTTCGTCTCCAAAATTTCGGGAACGGTGATGGTGGTCACGTCGTCGCGAAAGATCGTGATCGGGAAAGTGAATTGTTCATGGAAAACCGGCTCGAACAAGTTGTAACGCCCAAGCGCGTTTTCCATCAACGAGAAAGCCATCAGCGCGCGGTAGCCCGAGGCGTCGAAGCGCGGGTCGGCCAATCCAAGTTTCACATTGGGGCGTGCGAGAATCTCAAACCAGTTATCTGCGTCGATTTCAGAGGCGTACTTGCTCTCCGCGCGGTACGCCAGCGCGAGGCGGTTGCTCGCAAAGCGGATGTACCAATCGGCGTACGGCTCGCCCGTTTCGGGCACATTGCTTGCGTACATCAGCATCGGAACCAGCGACGCGTCGGCGGTGGCGACCACATCGATCTCCTCGTGCAGTTCGGTCACGTGGCGCATCACCTGGATGCTTCCGTGGTACTCGGCCTGCACATCGATGTTTGGATAGCGCGCCTCGAAAGCCTGCTCGATATCTGCAAACGGCAGGATGAGACTCCCCGCCGCAAACACGACGAGTGGAGTCTTCGTCTCGGACTCCGCCCCGGCCTGTCCGCCGTTACACGAGACGAGTCCCAGCCCGAGCGAGAAACAAATGGTTAGTCGGAATAATTTTGACAGCATAAATTCAAAAGGGTGGGATTTTCATCCCACCCCGTTTGTTAGCGGACGGTGATCTTGTTCACGTCTTTGACCCAGATGTCACTGGTCATGCCCGGCATCACCAGTTTGAAACTGTCCACTGTGCTGGTGAAGCCAATCAGGCAATCAGTGCAGGCTTTCAGATCGGCGATGGAGACTTCAGCGTAGTACCCGTCTGAAGCCGTGAAGCGGATGGTGGTGGCACTGTCTTTGACGCCAGCCAGTTCGAGCAGGGTGCTAATGCGCACACCTTCAAAATCTGCGGCGACACCTTTCGCGTTCGGCGCGTTGATCTTGACCACTTCCAGCGCGCGCAGGGCGGCTTCGTTGAAGAAGAGGGTCTGGTTGACGGAGCCGGTGATCGTCAGCGTGGCATCCGCTTCGGTAACGGTGACAGCCGCGGGTTCGGTCGAAGCGGGTTCTGTCGGTGTCGCTTCTGCCGCGGAGATGGCCTCCAATCCCACTTGGATCTGGGCGATCTGTCCGACCATCTCGTTCTTCGGCAAGTCGGGACCGACTAGGCGCAGGGGATAGTAATCGTCCGGGAGCGGATTCTCGTTGACCAGGTACGCCACGATGATGTTGTCGTTGCGCTTGAGGCGAGCCGCGTCGAATGTGACGGTGTATCCGTCGGTCGCGATCACATCCACGGTGTAGCCTGCGTCGGCGAGCGCATCGTTGAAGGCGGGACCCTCGTGCTCGATCTCATCGTCCACAGAGCCGACGAACAGCCACAGCGGAACGCCCACCCAAACCTGTGCCTTGTCATCCGTCCAGGTGGCGGCGTGACATTGCGGCGCGCCGCAGGATTCGACACTGGCGCGGTCAATGCTCTTTGTGATGGCGCCCTCTGCCTGCAATGCCCAATCCTCCCCGAGGTTCTTCACTTCGATCTTGTTGACCCATTTCACCGACCAATGTCCATCGGTGACCTGATTCAGTTCGGGACTGACAATGGCGAGGCGCAGGTTGCCGTCTTCCTTCGGGTTGAGCGGCTGACCATCCACTTCGTAGGCAAGGATGGCGGTGAGTTCCACGGGGTTCTTGAGTTCCGCTCCAGTGGCAGTGTCGTACGCGATGAATGTGCCGTTTTGGATCTGGTCGTACGAGAAGGTGATGGCATAGCCATCTTCCGCGACCACGCTGAAGCCGGAGGCCGCGTCCATCCCGCCGATGGCGGCGGCCAGGTCTTTCAGCGCCACGCCCTTGAAGGGGACGGGCGGCGTGATCTTGCCGGTACTGCTTTTGATGCCCGCGTACCCCTCGGTGACGGGCAGTGCCAGCAGGTCAGACATGGTCAATGACAGGGTGGTGGCCGGGCCGACGATCTCCAACACAGGCGCGGCCGGTTCGGCTGTTGCCGTTGGAACTGGCGGCTCGGTGACAACGGGCGTGGGTTGCGGACTGCAAGCCGCGAACCCAAATGCAAGAGCCAGCAAAATGGCGCCTGCGAGAATCAAGAGTTTGCTTCGGTTCATGGTGTCTCCTGTGTAAGGCAAATTGCCAATTTGCCATTTAAACAAATTGGCAATTTGTTCTACACTAAAATTTGCTCACCGCTGTGGGCCGAGTTATAGCCCGTCAGCGAATTGAGTTCATTACGAAAGGCCGCGGTTTGGATGTAATCGAGCAGGGGCGAAAGCGTGGACTCATTTTCGCGCGGCAGGACGAGATCGTAGCGTTCTTCAAACAGGGGTATAAAATCGAGTCCGTGCT
>JAYRVQ010000104.1:0-1515 GCA_041918465.1 Anaerolineales bacterium | reverse complement strand
CAGCACGGAATTGGCTGAGACACATTATGCCATTCACAAAGGCAAGCCCTTTTATGATGGACTGATCTCTTACATCACGTCCGCGCCGGTGATGGCGATGGTCTGGGAAGGGCCGCAGGCTGTGGCCGCTGTCCGCCAGACGATGGGTTCCACGAAACCTGTCGAAGCCGCGCCCGGGACTCTCCGTCACGACTTCGCGCTTGAGGTGGGACGCAACCTGACGCACGCGTCCGACTCCGTTGAGAATGGCGCCAAGGAAGTGGAACTTTGGTTCAAGAAAAGCGAGTTGGTGGATTGGAAGAGGGAAGTGGATCGCTGGGTATTTGAGAAGTAGAGAGTAGAGAACAGAGAGCAGAGAGTAGTCGTCCCGCAGAGGAAGTGTCTGCGGGACGAGTTTGTTTACTGCACCCTCACCAGCACCTTTCCTTCCTGCCACAACTCCTCCAGCCGATAATAACCGCGCTGGTCGCGCGAAAAGAGATGAACAACCACATCGCCGAAGTCCACCACCATCCAACCTTCGTGAGACTGTCCCTCGATACGGCCTCGCCTCTTGTTCTTTTCGTTGATGGTCTCCTGCACCGATTTCGCCAGCGCGTCCAGCATGCGGCCGCTGGTGCCGGTGCAGATCACGAAATAATCGGTAAAGGATGCGATTTCCTTGATGTCGATCAACAGGATATCTTCGCCCTTTTTATCTTCCAGGGTTTCTACAATGGCACGAGCCAGGTTAAGTGCGTTCAGTGATTCACCTCATTATTATTGGCCGTCATTGCGAGCGAGTGCGCTTCGAGCGAAGCAATCTCCTCGCTAAAATGCCGGAAGTTAAGTGGTTTTCAGCGGCGCGGAGAACAAACGGGTGTATTCCGCGCCCGATGGTTTCAGGTCGCTTTGGAATAAGTGGACAGCGGCCATGTCCGCGTTTCCCAGCATGCCGACTTGTGACTGCTCGAGCGCGGCGCGGACCTTTTGCTGGTCGCTCGCACCGACCTGTTGCCTAACGCGGCCAATCGTCAGGTGCGGCGAGAAGGGACGCGTCTCTGCTTCGTAGCCGAGTCGCGCGGCCGCGGATTCGATTCCACGTTGCAGGGATGTGAGCGTGGCTGGGGCGTGGATTCCGATCCAGATGATGCGCGTCCGCCGCGAGGTCGGGAAGGAACCGAGTCCGCCGATTTGCATCGAGAATGGAGCGCAATTTTTTGTCTCGGCGGTCAACATCTGTGTTATGAATTTCATATTGGCAGGCGAGACATCCCCCAGAAATTTCAAGGTCAGGTGCATGTTTTCGAGGGGAACCCAACGGACGAGGTCGCGTCCGAGCGCGGCGCGCAGGGATTCAGTCTGGTCGTGAATCGCTTGTCGGATGGGGAGGGGGATTTCGACCGCGATGAAAACGCGCAGGAGTGTCATACGTCAGGCAGTTTCCATCAGGCGTTCCACCGCCTGTTTGAGGTCGAGATAGCCGACGGGCTTGGTGAGGTAAACGGATGCGCCTGCCTCCATGCCTGTGCGGAT
>JAYRVQ010000103.1:0-4119 GCA_041918465.1 Anaerolineales bacterium | reverse complement strand
ATTGAGCCGACAGGCTGGCAGTGGATTCTGGTCCTCGCCTCGCTGGCAATTTTCACGCTGGGACTGATCATCGTTGGCATCGGCGGAATCCTGCTTTTGCGTGACTTGTTCCGATCTTCTCGAGCCCC
Source organism: Anaerolineales bacterium (assembly GCA_041918465.1). Classification (GTDB taxonomy): domain Bacteria; phylum Chloroflexota; class Anaerolineae; order Anaerolineales; family Villigracilaceae; genus Denitrolinea. Next base: position 3,991 of record JAYRVQ010000103.1, on the reverse strand, counting down.
AACGCCAACAGGCTAAAATTCCAGTTGCGCGGGGTTTTTATTCTATAATCAATCTCATGTCACAAGAATATCCCGAAATGACCGCGGAGGATGTCATCGCGTTCGTGCAACTCCTCAACCAGCAGGACATCGAAGTCTTCATTGACGGTGGCTGGGGCGTGGACGCGTTGCTCGGCCACCAAACGCGTCCCCACGCGGACCTCGACATTGCCCTCCAACACAAGGATGTGCCACAAGTCCGCGCATTGCTCGAAGCGCGCGGCTACAAGGATGTTCCGCGTGACGACACGTGGGAATGTAACTTTGTCCTCGGCGATGACGCGGGTCACGAGGTTGACTTCCACTCCTACACCTTTGACGAGGCGGGCAACCACATCTTCGGCGTGAAATATCCCTTTGATTCGTTGACAGGGACAGGCTCGATCAACGGACAGCCTGTCAAATGCATCTCGCCCGAGTGGCTGGTCAAATTCCACACAGGTTATAAATTGGACGAGAACGATTATCGCGATGTGAAGGCGCTATGTGAGCGATTTGGACTCGAAGTCCCTGCGGAGTATGAGGAGTTTGCGTAAGTCGGATGAAGAGGTAAAAAATGCAACTTGAAAGTACTACCGATTTCAGAAAAGGCTTTTTGCTTAACTGGTTCCTTGCCAATGCAATCGGATTATCCTTCGGGTGGGTAGTTGGAGAATGGATGGGCCTTCAAGCGGCCAGTCTGTTGGGATGGAATTTTGGACAGATTATCGGCTTTGCAATTTTTGAAGGTTCGGTATGGCTATTTCGCTGGGCGGTTCTCTCACGCATTCGCGCTTATGATGTTTTGAAACCAATTGATACAGTCTTATGGTTGGCAATAGAGTTGGTTATTGGGCTGGGTATGAGTCTTTCGAGTCATGAACTTTCTTATCACAAGGAAAGTTTGTTTGGCATTGTTTCGCTGCCGATTCTCACGAATTACTTTGGAGTAATGGGCTGGTTGATTCTATGGCTTACTAAAGTTCAAGCCCAAAAAACGCGAACTGCGCAATCGCAGGGAAAATCGATATTGGCATCATTGGGGCGAGTTGGAGGCAGTCTGTTAATCTTTTTCTTTCTTGTTATTGTTATGCCTGTCAGTACTTCCGCTGGAGAAGCGGCAGCCAGAATATCCAATTGGATGTTGGGAAGAGCAGTTGCAGGAGCCTTAATGGGAGGCCTGCTTAGTCTCCTAACAGGTTTGGCGATATTGAAATTATTGAGAGCGCCATCTTGGGATGAGAATATGTGATACTGTCTTTACATTACCTAACTTAACATCCACCCCAAAACAATAACGCAATACGCACCGCGCTATACGTATCATCTCCTCTGCTATAATGACTAGCATGGACCTCAAAACTCAACTTAACGAATCCCTCAAAACCGCCATGAAATCGGGCGATATGACGCGCAAGGACACTCTCCGCATGGCGCTGGCCGCCATTAAACAAGTGGAAGTGGACAAGCGCATCACACTCGACGACGCGGCGATCATGTCGCTCCTCCAAAAGGAGATCAAGAACCGCCGCGAGGCACTGGAAGAGGCAAAGAAAGCCAACCGCCCCGACCTCGCTTCCGCAAATGAAGCCGAGATCGTCATCATCGAAGCCTTCCTCCCCAAAGCCATGCCCACCGATGAACTGCGCGCAATCGTCAAGGAAGCGATTGCCGAAGTGGGCGCGGCCTCCGTCAGCGACATGGGCAAGGTGATGAAAGCCGTCATGCCCAAGGTGGCCGGGCGCGCCCCCAACGACGCCATCAGCGCGATGGTGAAGGAACTGCTCCAGTAGCCGTGGACAGCCCCAACGCGCCGCGTTCGAACGCGCGTCTCTCCACCTTTCGCATCCTCCTGCTCGCGGTCGTCAGCGTGGCGACGTTTGGCGCGCTCAGCCTGCCAGATATCCTGCGTCCGGCCGCCTCGCCGCTCAACGCGGGGGACATCTCGCCGCGCGACTACGAAGCCCCGCGCGACGCCTCCTTTGAAAGCGCCGTTCTCACCGAGCAACGCAGGCAGGCCGCGGCCGATTCCATCCCACCCGTCTATTCCCCTCCCGACCCAGCCATTTCCCGCCAGCAGATGGATCGCCTGCGCGCCGCGCTGGACTTTATCACGCTGACCCGCGCCGACGCGACCGCGACCGACGAACAGAAACGCGCCGATCTCGCCTCTCTCCGCGACTTGGAATTGTCCGCCGAGACGATGGGTCTTTTACTCGCCCTGAGCGATGAACGCTGGGACGCGTTGCGTGCCGAGTCTCTCACCGTCCTCGAACGCACCCTGCGCGGCGTCATCCGCGAAGCAGACGTGGAAACCGTCCGACGCGGCGTGCCCTCGCTGGTCAGTTTCTCGCTCAACGAGTCGGAGGCGGACCTTGTCAGCGGCATCGCTAAACCTTTTGTAACGGCGAACAGCCTCCACAGTCCAGAATTGACCGAGGCGGCGCGACAGTCCGCGCGGGAGGCGGTTGAACCGGTCGTCACATCCTACAAGGCAGGCGAGACTGTCGTCCGCGCGGGGGAACGCGTGAGCGACATGCAGGTGGAGGCTTTGCAGGCGCTGGGGCTGATCCGCTCCGGCTCCCAGCCGCTGGATCTGCTCGGCCGCGTCGCGTTGATCTTGATCATGGCAGTTTTTACCGGCCTGTATTTTTTCCGCCGCAAGCGACTGGGATTTTTGTACAACCTGCGCAGTCTGGCGGTGATGGGGGGAGTCTATTTGCTGTTCCTGACGGGCGCGCGGCTGGCTGTGCCCGATAATGTTCTGCTCCCATATTTGTATCCCCTGCCCGCGGTTGGCATGTTGATCGCCACGCTGTTTGGGATCGAGGCGGGCATCGTTATTTCGATCGTGACTTGCGTGCTGGCGGCCTACGGTTTCAACGCAGACCTTCTGCCGTATTATCTCTTTGCCTCGTTGTGCGGTGTGCTGGCGCTTGGCCCGGCGCGCCGCTTTTGGGCTTATCTCTGGGCGGGCGTGGCCGTGACCGGCGCGGGCATTGCCATGCTGGCCGCCTTCCGTATTTCGGCTGGCGATCTCGATTGGCTGGGCATCATGCAATTGCTTCTGGCCGCGGTGGGTTGTGGATTTTTGTCCGCGGCCTTCGCATTGCTGGGACAGTATTTCCTCGCCCAGTCGCTTGGTCTCGCCACCGCCTTGCACCTGCTCGAGATATCGCGTCCCGATTTTCCGCTACTGCAATATTTCCTGCGCAACGCGCCCGGCACGTATCAACACAGTTTGCAGGTGGCGAATCTCGCGGAGCAAGCCGCCGAGTCCATCGGCGCGGACCAGTTGCTGGCGCGCGTCGGCGCGTTATTCCATGACGTTGGAAAGGCGAAGAACGCGGCCTTCTTTATTGAAAACCAGGCGCCGGGTCATATGGACACGCATCAAGACATGGACCCCGGGGAGGCCGCGGCCACCATCATCCGCCACGTCACTGACGGGGTCGCACTGGCACGCAAACATCGCCTGCCGCGTCGCATCACGGATTTCATGCTCGAACATCATGGCACCATGCTGACGCGTTATCAATATAACCAGGCGCTCCAAAAAGCCCTAGGCGGCGGTGACGCCGCGAAAATTGACATCGAAAAATTCCGTTACCCCGGCCCGCGTCCGCGCTCGCGCGAGACCGCCATCCTGATGCTGGCCGATGGTTCGGAAGCGCGCGCCCGCGCCCAAAACCCGCAGACCGACGAGGAGATGCGCGTCCTCGTGCGCGGCGTGATCGAACGCGTCCAGCAGGACGGCCAACTCGACCACACCATGCTCACCCTGCGCGACCTGAACACCATTGTTGAGTCCTTCGTCACCACCCTGCGCGGCACATATCATCCGCGCATCCAATACCCCGCAGCCGAGCCTCCGCTGGCGACCGAACCGCTGGCAACGATTCCGCGAAAGTAACGCAAAATTGAACCGCAAAGCCCGCGAAGGTCGCGAAGAAAACCATTAAACCTTTGCGTT
>JAYRVQ010000102.1:0-3431 GCA_041918465.1 Anaerolineales bacterium | reverse complement strand
TTGCGGAAGATAAGAGCCATGATCATGCCGATGCCAATGCCAAATGCAAGGGAGAGTACCAGACGCGCGATGGCCAGGTCCGCACCGATGACTCCACCCGTGTATATCAGGGCGAGGATGTTGGCCGCGGGTGCAAAGAACAGAAAGGTGGTGGCTGGACCAATTCCCGCACCTTTTTTGTAGATTCCCGCGAAGAGTGGAACGATGGTGCAGGAGCAGACCGCCAGTACAGATCCTGCCAGCGCCGCGGCAGGATAGGAAACGAATTTGGGTGTATTGCGTCCCAGAAAGCGCGTGATTGTCTCTTTGGGAATCAATGCGGTCATCGCGCCCGCGATGTAAAAGGCCGGGAGCAGGCAAAGGAGAACGTGCGCGGCGAGGTAGGAAGCCAGATTGCCAAGTCCGCCATAGAGCAATTCAGTAAGGAAGGAAACAATATTCATGCAGGTTTCAGGCTTTCTACAGGGATCATAACTGGCACGCAATGCGGACATTCACAAGATGGATGCATCTGTGTATTGATGAGCGTGGAAATAGATTCAGCGGAGAGTCCACTCAGGCGGGCGGAGGCAGTGATCAGGTCCAGGAGAGACGCGTCTTTCAGTCGGTAGAAAACGTAGCGGCCCTCGCGTCGATCCATCAGGATGCCTGCTTTGCGGAGAGACATCAAGTGTTGCGAAATATATGCCTGCCTCCAGCCCAGCGCGGCTTCGAGATGACAGACGCAGGCTTCACCCGTCCCAATGGCAAGCAGAATGGCGACGCGTTGGGGCGAGGCGATGGCTGAAAGCGGCGCGGCAATTTTTTCCGAGATTTGGGGAAGAGTTTGTTTTTTCATATTCGTAAACCTGAATGTATTATATCGTTATATTCAAGAATTGGAATGTAACAATTGTCAGAAGTATTCAAGATGAATTTCATATAGGCGGGGCTCGTCTTCCGAGCCAGGATAAAGCCCGGGGGAAATTGTTGACGCGTCATGAAATGGGGTTATACTCGCCGCGACCTCGTGACGCGGCACGGGGTTATAACACTCAGTTTGAAATTGCCATTGGAGGAGAAATGAAAAAAATCGTCAGCCGAATTCTGATCGGCGTTGTTGTGCTTGCACTGGTTGCAGGCGCGGGGGGCGCGTTCTACTTCAAGTCGTACCTGCCAAACACGGTTGCGCCGCAATCGTTCCCGCAGGTCGACGGGGAGATTAAGCTCGAAGGACTTGACGGCCCGGTCGACATCTACCGCGACGCGATGGGCATCCCGCACATCTACGCCACGACACAACATGATTTATTCATGGCGCAGGGATTTGTCCACGCGCAGGATCGGTTCTGGCAGATGGACTTCTGGCGGCACATCGGCGCGGGACGCGTTTCGGAAATGTTTGCTTCGCAAGTGGATACCGATATGTTCCTCCGCACCCTCGGCTGGAAAGAAATCGCCGAACAGGAATATGAAGCGCTCGAACCTGAATTCAAGGCCATGGTGAATTCGTACACCGAGGGGGTGAATGCATATCTCAAGGATCACGAAAAGGAAGCGCTGAGTCTGGAATACGAAATTCTCGGCTTGCTCAATCCTGATTACGTGATCGAACCCTGGACTCCATCCAACTCACTCACGTGGGGCAAGATGCTCGCTTACGATCTACGCGGCAACATGGACGAGGAGATCAAACGTGCCATCCTGCTCAAGACTCTCAAACCTGAACAGGTGGATGAACTTTTCCCCTCGTATCCAGAAGATCATCCCGTCATTGTCAACAAGATCGGTGAGGGGACGTCCGCGCTTCCAAGCCCAGCAACAATCACCGCCGAAATCCCCGACCAGATTCTCGATACGCTGTATCACAACGTCACTTTGCTCGATGAATTAATGGGACCCTTTGATAACGGCGTCGGCTCCAACTCATGGGCCATTGCAGGCTCGCGCACCACAACGGGAATGCCGATCCTCGCCAATGATCCGCATCTTGCGATTCAAATGCCCTCCATCTGGTATCAAGTCGGCCTGCACTGCCAGCCGAAGAACAGCGCCTGTCCGTATGATGTGGCAGGCTTCTCGATGGCTGGCGTCCCTGCCGTCATCATCGGCCACAACGACCGCATCGTGTGGAGCATGACCAATCTCGGCCCCGATGTGATGGACTTGTACATCGAAAAGATCAACCCCGAAAACCCGAACCAATACGAAGTGAACGGTGAATGGGTTGACTTTGAAATCCGTAAGGAGATCATCAAAGTTGCAGGCAGCGACCCCATCGAAATGAACGTCCGCATTTCGCGGCATGGCCCGATCATCTCCGAAGTCTTTGGCGTACTCAAAAACGAAGGCGACCCTGAAGATGAAAAGTTCGTCCCCTTCAAGGATAACGTCGGCATCGAGCTCCCCGAAAACTACGCCATTGCCGTCAAGTGGACAGCCTTCACTGTCTCCAGTTCCTTCGTCGCGCCGTGGAAGGCAAACACCGCGCAGAATTGGGATGAATTCCGCGAAGCCACGCGCACCGCGCGCGTCCCATCGCAAAACCTGGTCTACGCGGACGTGGACGGCAACATCGGCTACCAGGCGCCAGGCGATATCCCCATCCGCAAAAACGGCGACGGCACGATCCCCGTCCCCGGCTGGACGGACGATTACGAATGGATGGGCTATATCCCGTTTGAAGAACTGCCCTACTCGTTCAATCCTGCTGAAGGATATATCGCCACCGCCAACAACCAGGTGGAGCCACGCGGCTATCGCTACCTCATCTCCAACGATTACGACCTCGGCTATCGCGCCAACCGCATCGTGGACATGATCGAAAACGCCCCAGGCAAAATTGACCTCGCCTATATCCAAAAGATGCAGGGCGACAACTACGATGGCGGCGCGCCCTACATCTTACCCACACTGTTGGGGATGAAGTTCAACGCCTCCAACCTGACCGATGGGCTGAATACGCTAAAGACCTGGGATTACCAAGCCTCAGCCGACTCCACGCCCGCGGCCATCTACGAAGTTTTCTGGAAGAACTTGCTGGCCGAAACCTTCCATGACGATCTACCCGAGCGATACTTCCCCAACGGCGGCGACACGTGGATTGAAGTGACGCGCCGAATCGTGAACGACCCAAAAAGTTTCTGGTGGGACGATAAATCCACCACCGACAAGGTTGAGACCCGCGACGATATCTTCGCCCGCGCCTACGAGAAAGCCATCGCCGAGTTGGAGAAGACACTCGGCAAGGATCAATCCAAATGGAAGTGGGGTAACCTGCACACATCTACCTTCGCAAACGGCACACTGGGACAATCGGGCATCTTCCTGATCGAAGACCTCTTCAACCGCGGCCCCTTCCCCACCAGCGGCGGCTCGGACATTGTCAATGCAACAGCTTGGCGCGCCTTACAAGGCTACGAAGTGACCAACGTCCCCTCGATGCGCATGAT
>JAYRVQ010000101.1:0-2812 GCA_041918465.1 Anaerolineales bacterium | reverse complement strand
TGGTGAGGCCGCGCACGCGGACGATACGTCCGTCCACGTTGATGCAACCCTCGGCGCGGGAGGCTTCATTGCGCGGGTTGTAGACTGGGTCATGATTGCCCGGCACATAGCACAGCGGCACGTTCAGCATGGTGACCAGGTATTCAAGATAAGGGTAGGGGAGGTCTCCGCATGACAGGATCAGCTCCACGTCCGCAAAATGACCGTTGGTGGCCAGGGTGTAGAGTCGCTCGACGGTTTCGTCCGTCACAGCCAGGATTTTCATCCCGTCCATTGTGCCGTGAAATGGCTTCCTACGCAAGCCCCCCTGTCCTTCGGACGTCCCCCCATTTTCGCATCCGCGTCCTCAAACAACGGAATCTTGTTGCGAAAATGGGGGGACAGAGGGGGGCCTGCCCTTGTCAGACAATCCGCCCTCGGCTAAAATTCTGGCCTAACCAGAGGAAGAAGAGAAATAATGGCGAAACAACGCATTTTGCTCGTGGACGATCACGAAGTCGTGCGGCTCGGATTGAAATCCCTGCTGGAGCGACATCCCCAGTTCGATATTATTGGCGAAGCAGGTTCGGCCCGAGAAGCGATGGAGCAGGTGGCAACCCTGCAACCCGACGTGGTGGTGATGGACATCCGCCTGCCGGGGACCTCGGGCATTGAGGCCTGCGAGGATATCGTCAACCGCTATCCCAACACCAAAGTCATCATGTTGACCTCCTATGCCGAGGATGAAATGCTTTTCTCGGCCATTCGCGCGGGCGCGTCGGGTTATATCCTAAAGCAGATCGGAAGCGAGGATTTGGTCAAGGCGTTGGAGGCGGTCGGACGCGGCGAGGCGCTTCTCGATCCAGCCGTGACCCAGCGCGTCTTCCAGGAAGTCCGCCGCGCGGTCAAAGAAGAGGAGGCGTCGGCGTTCGCGCATCTCAGCCAGCAGGAAAAGCACGTGCTTCTACTCGTCTCGGAGGGCAAGACCAATCGCGAGATCGCCAAGAACCTGTTCCTCGGCGAGGGGACGGTGCGAAATTACGTCAGTAGCATTCTCTCAAAACTGGGAGTCAACAACCGTGCCGAGGCGGCGGCCTACGCAGTGGAACACAACCTGCGGGAATACATCACCATGTAATTCAGAGCCTGCGGAAACGCAGGCTTTTCTTTGCCATGATCAGCCAGCCTCTTCTCTCCGACAAAGTGGTCGCCCTGCGCCGCTTCCATCCGCGGGATGTGGATGCGTTGCATGCCGCGACGCGCGAATCACTGGACGACCTGATCCCGTGGATGACGTGGGCGACTCCCAACTATGGCCGCGCGGAAGTGGCAGAATACATCCGCGTCGTCGCGGACAGTTGGGATGCCGGCCGTTATTACGCCTTTGCCATCACTGACGCGCTCGACGGGACGATGCTCGGCGCGGCGAGTTTGAGTCACATTCACCCTGTCTACAATTTTTGTAATTTGGGATATTGGATTCGGAGTTCACGTCGCGGCAACGGGCTGGCGAGTCGGGCGGCGCGTCTCGCGGCGAAATTCGGTTTCGAGCAGTTGGGGCTGATTCGCGTGGAGATCGTGGTTGGCGTCGAAAACGCGGCCAGCATCAAGGTCGCGGAAAAGAGCGGCGCGCATCGCGAGGGGATTTTGCGCGACCGCATGACCGTCCGCGAAAAGGTTTACGACGCGGTCATGTTCTCGTTCGTCCGCTCGGACTTCGGCCTGCCGCCGTTATAATAGGGATGGAATTTATTAACCGCAAAGCACGCAAAGTACGCAAAGATTTAAGAATTTTCTTCGCGAACTTAGCGGTCTTAGCGGTGGAAATCTTGCTGAATGAAAATCCTCCTCGTCAACCAGGCCTTCGTCTCCTTCGATGAACCAGGCTTCACCCGTCACTTTGAGATGGCAAAATACGTGCGCGAGCGCGGCCACGAAATGGTCATCGTCGCCAGCGACGTGAATTACCAGACGGGCGCACGCATCGTGGAAGGGAACGGATTCATCATCGAGCAGACCATCGAAGGCGTGCGCGTGTTGCGTGGCTTCATGCTCCCCTCGCTCCATCGCAACTATTTCTGGCGCATCGTTTCGTTCCTCGGATTCATGGTCAGCGCGGTCGCGGCTTCGTTGCGCGTCAAAGATGCGGATATTGTTGTCGGTTCCTCGCCGCCCATTTTTCAAGCGTTCGCGGCCTGGCTCGCGTCCTTCCTGCTTCGCAAGCCGTTCCTCTTTGAAGTACGCGACCTCTGGCCGCAATTCGGCATTGACATGGGCGTCGTCAAAAATCCCATCGTGATTTTTTTCTCGCGCGCTCTCGAAAAATTTCTCTACAACCGCGCCGCCCACATCCTCGTCAACTCGCCCGCCTACAAACCCTACATCGTCGGACGCGGCGTCCCTGCCGAAAAGATCACCTTCATCCCTTACGGTGCAGATGTTTCGGTCTTCACGCCCGAAGTTGACGGTTCGCCCGTCCGCCGCGAACTCAGCCTCGACGACAAATTCCTCGTCCTCTACGCGGGCGCGATGGGACAGGCCAACGACATCTATACCATCCTGCGCGCCGCCGATCGTCTGCGTGATGACGCCAAGATTCACTTCGTCTTATTTGGAGACGGAAAAGAAAATGCCAACCTGCGCGCCGAAGCCGACCGCCTGCGCCTCCCCAACCTGACCTTCGCGGGCGCGGCCCCGAAGACGAAGATGCCCGCTGTGGTGGCGGCGTCCGATCTCTGCCTCGCCATCTTGCAGGATATCCCAGGCTTCCGCATGACCTACCCGAACAAGGTCTTCGACCACATGGCCGCGGGACGCGCCACCGCCCTCGTGA
>JAYRVQ010000100.1:0-10522 GCA_041918465.1 Anaerolineales bacterium | reverse complement strand
TTGTCTTCTTTTTCAATATGTTGTGTCAGACGAAGCAAAGGCATGGTCACCCTCCCAGATGTTTGTGCGGCGGCGGAGTGATCCGCTGGCAGATTCCCGCCAGCAGTTGACGATGCAACAGCATTCTCATCCCCGATGATGATGTTGCTATTCGTGACATTTCCGTCGATATGAATTTCTTTCTTTTGCGGTTCCGTTGGCATGCGCTTCTCCGTTTATCCTGCCAGACCCGAACGTTGTCTAATTATACGCTTGCAAAGTTCCTTATGTAACCATGATCTGGCTGATGATCTTCCTTCCTCAAACACACACCCGACCATGTCACTTTGGGTGTCATTTCTCAATGCTCCACGACTGCCTGCACTTCCACGGGTTTGTGCGGTTCCACTTTCAGCAACTTGAATCCCAGCTGCACGGACGGTCCCACCAGCAACGCGAAGACCAGCGTCCCGATTCCCGCGGGACCTCCCAACAGCCAGCCGATGCTGACGACGGTCACTTCGATGATGGCGCGTGCCATACGGATGCTGACTCCCGTTGTGCGGCGGATCGCCAGCATCATGCTGTCGCGCGGACCCGCGCCCGCGTCCACGCCGATGTAGATGGCGGACGCGAGTCCCATCAGCGCGATGGCGCTGAGAAGCATGGCGATCTGCAGGGGCAGGTTATCTGTCACGGACGGGATGCGCGCCAGCCAGAAATCCTCCCACGGCCCAATGGAGAGAATGTTCGCCAGCGTCCCCCAGCCGATCTGTTCGCGCATGAGGAGCGCGCCTGAAAGGACGGCAAACCCAACCAGTACGGTCAAAGTCCCGACCGAGAGGCCAGTAATCTTGGAGAGCGCCACATCCAGCACCGCCCAGGCGCTCGTCCCGATGTTGCCGCGGATCATCAGCGTGATGGCCAGTCCGAACATCAGGAATCCAACCTGGATGCGGAGAAAGTCCCTCGGGAAACCTTTCCAACGGATGGGTTTGAATATCATTTGTTGTTTCTCGCCGCCCACCACTGTCCGAAGCGGAATCCCAGCCAGCCCAACGCGAGACCCGCCACCACGTCGAGGATGTAATGCTGTCCCGTGAATAGAGTCGAGAGCGCCACGGTCACCACAATCCCAATCCACAGCCAGCGCTGGTGCGGATATAAGCGCATGGCAGACGCGGCAAGTAACATCGTGATGAAATTATGCGCGCTGGGGAGCGCGGCGTGCGTGCCGCCCGCAATTTGAATTGTCCGCAACAACTCGGAAAAAATATCGTTCCCTGTGATGACGGGCAAATCAACATACGTTGGGAAAAAGATGAACGTCAGGTTGCCAATCCCCACCGTGAATAGCGCCGCGGCGATGAATGCGCTAAAGTCGCGGTCCTTGAGTTTGAGAAGCGCCCAGATGATCCCAAACAACCAAAGTGGATAACAAAGATAATATGGCACCACCCAAATGGGATAAACGGGAATTACATCAATGGGAAGTTTTGGCGCGATCCCGCCGCTTGTGGCCTGGCTGGTGGGAAAGTAGATGAACTGGATGGCGATCACCAACAGCATCCACCCCATCCGTTTGATAAGGGAAATTTTATTCATAGCAGGAGATAATACCACCTGTGTTAGACTCTCACCATGCCAGAAATTTTTGAATCCCACCGCGATGGATTTGTCATCAGCACCGATCCCGCGCGTCTCGACTTCGACGCTATCTGTGATTTTTTGACGCGCGCCTACTGGGCGCAGGGACGTCCGCGCGAGGCCACCGAACGCGCCTACGCCCATTCGCTCGTCTTTGGACTTTATGCCGGCTCCCGTCAAATCGGTGTGGCGCGCGTTGTCAGCGATACCGTCATCTTCGCCTACCTGATGGATGTTTTCATCCACGAGGAGTATCGCGGCCGCGGATTGGGCAAATGGCTGGTGGAAACGATCTTTTCTCACCCCGACTTAAAAAATGTGCGCCGCTGGATGCTTGCCACCAGCGACGCACATGAGTTATATGCCCGTTATGGATTCAAATCCATCAACGATCCTGCTTTGTGGATGGAGCGGCTGAAACCATTTCCGGAAGAGAAATAACCCGCTGTCCTGAGCGGAGGGACGTGTTCTTCGTCCCGTAGTCGAAGGACAGATTCCAAGAGCGAGAGTCCTCCATGAACCCGCCCTACGACTTTGCTACGCTTCTCTTATTTTCTCAACGCCAGTTTTACCGCCTCATACACGTCCAGGATCCCGAAACCAAACGCGGCATTGGGGATATCGCCATCAAAACAACCATAATCTCTTGAACCCAGATACGCCCGCGCCGACTGGATGAGAATCTGTTCGGTGCGGTCAATATCACCGATCAGGCTGGGATTTGCAGACCAGAGCAGGACCACCGCGCCGACCACATGCGGGCCAGCCATCGAAGTGCCGCTCATATCGCCATACGTTCCCATCGGCATGGAAGACGTGACGTACATTCCCGGCGCGGCAATGTCGGGTTTCATGCGTCCCGAACCATCCACCGTCACCGGGCCGCGGCTGGAGAAGGAGGCCATTTCGCCATTCTCATTCACCGCGCCGACGGAGAAGACCGAGTCATACAACGCCAATGGGTCTTTCACGGTGCTACACTCTGGCCCGTCGTTGCCCGCAGAGACCACCACGAAGATGCCCGCCGCGCGCAAGTGTTCCGCCGCGGTCTGCAAGGCGGTTGGGTCACAGCCCTCCAATTCGGGACAGCCCCACGAGTTGTTCAAGACATGCGCGGCCTTCGTCGGGTCGCCATCCGTGAGTGGATTCCCACCCTGTGGGAAGGGCGCCAGCATGAACTGCATGCAATCCAGATACAGCGCGGGATTGCCAAGGTTGCGGTCGAGATTCACACACCCGATCCACTGCGCTTCGGGCGCGATACCGATGCCATTTTTACCGAGAATCGTCCCCAGCGTATGCGTACCGTGACCGCCCTCATCGTTGGGACTGGAGGTCGCGTCCCACGGATCGAACCAGTTGTAGTCATCCTCGCCGCTCGCGTGACCTCGATACTGGGCCCGTATCGCGGGATGACTCCCGTCCGCGCCGCTATCCGACTGCCCGACGATAATCCCTTCTCCACGCGCGCCGAACTCCTCCCAGACTCTGTCCGCGCCGATCATCTGGATGTTCCACAGCGGCTCTCCACTGACAGATGAGTCGAATCCCGGAGATGGTTCGTCAGGCGGGATGGGACGCAGGCGCGGGCTGGGGATGACGCGGTCCACTTCGGGACGCGTCATCAGATACAGCCGGACGATTGTCCCGCCCTGCACTTCCACCGCGTTGACGAGATAATACGGCGTGTATTTCACGCCAAAGCGGTCGAGCGTCGCGCGGATTTCCGCCTGTGACTCGTCCGCGTGCGCGGTCAACTTCTCGTAGGCCGCGGTGAGACGCTCGTCGCGGTCTTCGATGTTTGCCACGGCGGAAATATCCGCCTGGTCTTTGAAGATGACAAAGAGTCGGTCGCCGTAAAAACCCGGATGCCCCGAAGTGACGTACAACGCGGCGAGCCCTATCCACAACAGCACCGCGCCGACGATTGCCGCGGGTTTGCGCCAGCCTGCCTCCGCCGCGTTCTTGAAGATGGCGCGCACGATCAACGTAATGATGCCAAGCAGAACTCCCAATCCGAGCACACCCAGCGCGGCGCCAATACCGATCAATGTAAAATCGCCAAGCAGGATGCTCAACTCGGTTGGGTCAATGAAGGCCAGCGCGGCCGCGGCCACCAGCCCTGTGAGCAACGTCCCGCCCGCGAGGGAGGGCATCAGCGCGGCGAGGGCAAAGGCGAATAGCGGCAACGCCACCAGCAGGATCAACTGTCCGCCATCGTAGCCGAGGGCGGATGCCAGCAATGTCAGCACGCCGCCGATCCCCAGCGCGTCGGTGAAGACATGTCCCGTTGTGGGGTGGTAGAGCAGGGTCGCGAACAGGCCGAGCGAAAGGCCTGAGAGGAGAGCCAGCCCAAAGTCTGAGAGAGAACCGAGCGCGCCCGCCGTCACCAGCGGGAAAATTCCAAGCGCGGCGATCATCAGCGCGGCGGGCGCGGCGCGTCCGTTCCACGCCATTTTATTGGTCCGCCACGCGATCCCCGCGCCGACGAGACAAATTAAAATTTGCAGGAGCAGGCCCAATTGGTCATTGTGCGGACCGAGCAGGCGCAAGAGGCTGGCGGGGAAGGCCGCCAGCGACGCGCCCAGCCAGCCCGCGAAAACGGGGCGGTAGCGTTCGTCGCGAGTGAAATGCCATAGCGCAAAGCAGATGAGCGAAGTCACCACGGCTTGCACAGCCAGCGCGCCCGCGTCGATGAGCGCGACCCGACTGAGACGCTCGGTCATGGAGAGTATCTGCTCGGTGTTCCAGAGCGCGTAGTGGTAGATCGACAGTCCGCAGAAAAATGCAGGCGCGAAGATGACGAGCAAAATGATGGGGACGACGGAACGCGGTTTGGTTTGGACGGGTGGGATGGGTTCGTTCGTGGCTTCGATCATGGCGGCCTCCTGTGGCGGAATGCAGAAATTATATCGCGTGCTGGTATACTCGCCGCATGCCCATCATTCTTAAATCTGGACGCGAGAAGAGTCTGCTCCGCCGCCACCCGTGGATTTTTTCAGGCGCGATTCATCATGTGGATGAAGAACCCGCATCAGGCGGGACCGCGGACCTGCTCTCGTTTAATGGGGATTTCCTCGCCCGCGCCGCGTACTCGCCCACCTCCCAAATTCGTGCGCGCGTTTGGACATTTGATCCCGCCGAAAAAGTGGACGTTGATTTTTTTCGAAGAAGAATCCACGCGGCCATTACACAACGTTCAACCTTGAACCTTCAACGTTTAACTGATTCCTTCCGGCTTGTTCACGCTGAGTCCGATGGCATCCCCGGTTTGATCGTTGACCGTTATGGGGATGTGCTCGTCCTGCAATCTCTGACGGCGGGTTCTGAATTTTGGAAGGAAACCCTCGCCGATATTTTGCTCGAGGAGACGGGACTCTCCGTCATCTACGAGCGCTCGGACGCGGATGTGCGCGAACTCGAAGGCTTGCAACCCGTCGCTGGTCTTTTACGTGGACATCTTTCTTCTGTCATCTTTCCTGTCGTTGAACACGGATTGAAATTCAACGTAAATTTGCAGGAAGGCCACAAAACCGGTTTCTATCTCGACCAGCGGATGAACCGTCTGCGGGTGCGCGAATTGGCGAGAGACCGCGATGTGCTGGATTGTTTCTGTTACACGGGCGGGTTCACTGTCAATGCGTTGGCAGGCGGGGCGAAGTCTGTGGTTTCGGTGGATGCATCCGCGGATGCGTTGGCGTTGGGGCGGGAGAATGCCGCGTTAAATGGTCATCAGGCCGAACGTCAGGAATGGTGCGAGGGGGATGTCTTCCAGGTGCTGAGAAAATTTCGAGATGAGGTTCGCTCTTTCGATATGATCATCCTCGATCCGCCAAAGTTCGCGCCCACGTCTGCTCAGGCGGAGAAAGCGGCGCGCGGTTACAAGGATATCAATCTGCTGGCGTTCAAGTTGTTGCGGGCGGGCGGGATTCTGGTTACGTTCTCGTGCTCGGGTGGCGTGGACGCGGCGCTGTTCCAGCGCATCGTCGCTTCTGCCGCTCTTGATGCGGGGGTCGACGCGCAGATCGTGGAGCATTTGTCACAGGCGGCGGATCATCCCGTCGCGTTGAATTTCCCCGAGGGGGCGTATTTGAAGGGACTGGTGTGCGTGAAGGGTTAGCCTGCCTCGTCTCCGAAAAGTTGCAGGAATTTTTCCACTACCTGGGGGTCGAAGTGTTTTCCGCTTTGTGTGAGGATGTATTTTTGCGCTTCCGCTTTTGTCCATGCTTTTCGGTAGGGGCGGTCGCTGGTGAGCGCGTCGTACACGTCCACAATGGCGAAGATGCGCGCCGCCAGTGGTATCTGTTCACCTTTTAATCCTCGGGGGTAGCCACTCCCGTCCCATTTTTCGTGGTGCATATATGGGATATCGAGGGAGGGGCGCAAGTAGGCAATGGGGTGAAGCATCTCATAGGCGAATTGCGGGTGCTTGCGCATGATCACCCATTCATCGTCGGTGAGATCTCCGGTTTTAAGCAGGATATGATCTGGCACGCCGATCTTTCCAATATCGTGAAGGAGAGCGCCGCGGCGGAGGTGAACGATTTCATCATCCTGCATGCCCAGGGTGCGCGCCAGGGAGATGGCTTTGTCTGAGACGCGCTGGGTGTGTCCCTCGGTCTCTTCGTCCCGCAGATCCATGGCGCGAGACCAGCCTTCAATGGTCGCTTCGTAGGCGAGGCCAAGCTCCATGTTTGTGCGCTGGATGTTTTCGAAGAGTTGTGAATTGTCTATGGCGATGGCGGCTTGTCCGGCCAGAGTTTCAAGGAACTCCATCCACTCCGGTGAGGGACGCAATGGGGATCGGTGGAACACTTCCAGTAAACCCTTCACTTCCCCTTTGCTGATGAGCGGCACGCCATAGTATTCCAAAAAGTTTTCATTTGTCAGCAGAGCCGCGCGCATGAAACTGGAGCCGGTTTCCGGGAGATTGGATACATGGACGATGCGGCGCTGAAGGATGGCCCTGCCAGCGTGACCTTCGCCGAGACGCAAATGAGAGCGCTCGATACCGCGCGTATGGAATCCATACCCGCCTGCAAATTCCAGTGTTTTCAGAGCCGGATTTAGCATCAATATATCGGCCGCATCCACACCCAGTTGCGTGATTGTATGATTGAGAACTGTGTTCAAGATGGGTCGCAGGTCAAAAGATGAGGTGATCACGCGGTCCACTTCACGCAGGGCCTGCAGATTTTCCAACCGGCGTTGAGTTTCTTTGTGCAGGCGCGCGGAGCGGATCGCTCCCGCGGCCTGGGTCGCGTAGAGCGAAAGCAGGCGCTCATCCCCTTGAGAGAATTTTCGCTCCGAAGTCCCAATCTCATTTGCCACCAGCACCCCGATCAATTCGCCTCCGAAGAGGATGGGAACTTCAAGGGCGGCCCGGATCTGGGTGGTTCCGTATTTTTGAGAACGACCCTCCCAGGTGGAATAATCGCTGACTCGCAACGGTTGTCGAGACTGTGCCACCCGTCCGGCGGCTCCCTCACCGAGTTGCAGGATTGTCCCGACAGGGATGGCTGGATGCGTGGTGACAGCCACTTGCAATTCCTCGTTGGCAGGATCATAGATATAAATGCCGCTGGCAGTAGCGTCCAACAACACCGCCGCATTTTTAACAATGGTTTGCAATAGCGTATCCAACTCGTGTTCGGCGGAGATGGCGGTATGCATTTCATACAGGGACGCGAACTCTTCGGCGCGGCGGACGGTTTCCCCGTACAAGCCCATGCGATGCAAGGCGTTTCCGGTCATCTCTGCCAGAGTGTTCAACAGGCGGACTTCGTCTCTAGTGAGTTCGCGTTCGCTCGGAACAGACACAAGCATTACGCCAAGCGTTTTTTCCGTTGAGCGGATCGGGACGCTGACGCCGCCCCACCCGGGACGTAACTGACTTCGCATGTCAGGACGCGTAAATTCATCGTTGGCAAAATCGCGTGAGACATGCGCGTTGCCACTGCTAAAAACATTTCCGAAAATTCCCTCCCCAGGTTTGATGGGAGATTCAGCAAACTCAGAAAGCCAGCCTCGAGCGACGGTTTTGTGCAGTTTACCGGTTGATTCGTTCAACAGACTGATCGAACCGTGAGACGCGTTCAGCGCGTTCAACGTTTCCTCCAGCACAATGGCCAGCATTTCATCCTGATTCATGATGGCTCGTACGGCTATTGAGATACGATTGAGCGTTTCGAGTTCAGCCACGCGCTTGCGGGTCTCTTCGAACATACGGGTACTTGAAACAGCGGAGGCGGCCATGGATGCAAAGGCTTTGAGCAATTCAAGGTCGGCAGGATGGAATGGACGGTTCCTGCCAACCCGCCGGATACTGATGACACCACTGGTGCGGTCCTGCTCCTGGAGCGGTGCAAACATGATGGCCTCGGGTTCCTCTTCCGTGCCGGGTACTTGTACCGCGCGCGAATCCCCGGTCATGTCATTTACGATCTCGGCTTGTCCGCTGGCGGCCACGGCCCCGGTTACTCCCTCTCCGAGTTTGATTTTCAAGTCAGTAAAGGCAACAGGATTTTCCAGCAATGCCAGAACACAGCGCAGGGTTTTTCCGTCAGGCTC
Organism: Anaerolineales bacterium; assembly: GCA_041918465.1. GTDB lineage: Bacteria > Chloroflexota > Anaerolineae > Anaerolineales > Villigracilaceae > Denitrolinea. Next base: position 2,326 of record JAYRVQ010000100.1, on the reverse strand, counting down.
GAGCAGGAAGATCCTACAGCCGTCCGCGGCAAAAAGAGTTTTGGCATGGTCGCCAATGGATTGCAGGGTAGCCTGAAGATCAAGCCTGCTGAGCGCAAGCGATGTGGACAGAAGGGACGCGGTTTCCTCGGCGCGGCGACGGGTCTCTTCAAACAGGCGCGCGCGTTCGATGATGAGCGCGGCAGAGACTGCAAAATTGACGAGCAGGCGCAAATCACCCTCGCTGAAAACCGCGGGCTGGGTACTTTCCAGGGAAAGCACGCCGATGACAGTTTCCTGCACCAGGAGAGGGATGACAATCGCACTACGCAATTCAAGCACTTCGCCACTTACATTGCCTGTATCGGAGTTCTTAAGTTCGTTATCCTCCTGAATATCTGATACCAATAATGGGCGGTGCTGACGCGCGGCACGTCCGGCATAGCCCCAGGTGATGGGATATGTATATCCCAATATACCGGACTCCCGATAACCGCTGAGTGCCTGCACTTGCAAGTGCTCAGCATCGATCATCATCGCCAGACTGCCCTTTTCGGCGGCCGGGATGGCATGGCAGGCGGCCTCCAGTAATTTCTCCAATAAGGGTTGTAATTCCAGCGTTTCGTTCAATGCCTGCGCAAACATTGTCGAGGCTTCAAGTTCGCGTTCGTAACGCCTGCTCTCGGTAATATCATGTGCCGAAGAGATAACCCCGGTGACATTGCCTTCCCTGTCTTTAATCGTTCGACATCGCCAGGCGAGCAGGCGTTTTTCTCCATCCTTGCGCCTCTGCCAACTCTCTAGATGGATAACATTCTCATCGCCTTTAAAAAGCGGCTCTGCCTGTTCATAAGTATCCTGTTCCCCTGCAAAATAATATGCAGCTTCTTTTCCAAGAACGTCATCTCCAAAGAATTCCATACCCGCTGGATTGGCCCATGTGTAACGCTTGTTATTATCAACTTCCACCAGAATATCTGGAAAGGCGGCCAGGATGGCTTCCTGGCGTGTCGAAAGGGCGCGCAGGGCTTCGTCCGATTGCTTGCGTGCAGTGATGTCGAACATGACACCATGAAGCAAACCCGGCTGACCGCTGGCATCCTTGAGTCGGACAGCGTGATTATCTATCCAAACCATCCGCTCATCATGCAGGAACATGCGATACTGCTCATCGAACGGCTGGCCGGTTTCCATGCTGTGCCGGTAGGCGGCCAGCACGCGCGGACTGTCGTCGGGGTGGATCAAGCCTGCCCAGTACTTCGCATCCCCCTGCATCCATTCCTGAGGCGGGATTCCAAGCATGGATTCGATCTGTGGGCTTACGAATGATGAAGTCCCGCTTCCATCGGCCTGATCAATATAGGTAATGGCAGGGATTTGTTCCACCAGGGCGCGGTAACTGGCTTCGGCCGTACGCCGGGCTTCCTCTGCTTGTTTGCGCTCTGTAATATCGCGGATGATCACCAGGTCGGCCGGTTTACCGTTATAGGTGACAAGTCCGGCGTTGAGTTCCACAGAGACGGGGCTTCCATTCTTGCGTTTTAACTTTGTCTCGTAGATGGAACCAATAGCATCCCCCGCTAGGCGTCTTTGATAGCGCTCTCTCACTTTCGAAAGTTCGTCAGGATGGATGTAGTTTGTAAAGGGAGAGCCTACAACCTCGTCAACGGTGCCGCCGCCCCACAGGTTTATCAGACGCGAGTTTGCAAATCTGACTCTGCCATCTTGAATAATGGCAATCCCATCGTTGGCCCGTTCGACCAGATTACGGTACTTTTCTTCACTTTCCTGCAAGGCCTCCTCTGTTTGTTTGCGCTCAGTGATGTCGCGGACAATCCAAAGAAAGTGGCCGTTTGAAAGCAATTGTTCGCTGATCTCCACCGGTAGCAGGTTTCCTTTTTTACATCTTAGGCGCCTCTCGCGGATGAGAATCTTGCCTGCCAGTAATTCATCCGTGAAATAGGGATTGGCTTTCAAGTCTTCCAATGGTATAAGATCGCTGAAATTCATACTGAGGATCTCGTGTCTCGTATACCCCAACATTTTGCAGCCACGCGGGTTGACATCAATGAACATTCCCTTGCCATCGGTAACAAAAATTCCATCTGCCGCTTGCTTGAAGAGCGATGGATATAGCTCCTGCTCCAGGTCCTGGGTTTTTGCCTCGCTCTTGCCTTTGGATTTGGCACGAACTGTTTGCGCCATAGCAATTCCTCGCGAAGCCTGCCTCAACAGGCACTCGCCACGATAAAAGAGATTCTTAAGAAATATAGTGCAAAATCCCCTGACTGCATAGATAGGTTTTATTACATATTCATGCCGTAATCCACCGGAAAATCACTAAAAC
>JAYRVQ010000099.1:0-1643 GCA_041918465.1 Anaerolineales bacterium | reverse complement strand
GACCAATCCTTTTTCTTCAAAGATGCCGATGACGGCCAGTTTGGTGTTGCCGACGGTGAAGGTCTGCCCGATGGGGTCTGCGTCACCGAAGAGTTCCTCGGCAATGGTGGAGCCAAGCACCGCTACCTTGCTTTTGCGTTCGAGTTCCTTTTCGCTGAAGTAACGCCCATCAGCGATCTCCATATCGCGCACTGACGGGAATCCTGTGGTGGTGCCGAGCAGTTCCACATCTTCGAGGGTGACGTCTCCCGCCTTGACCGTTTCGCTGGAGTTCTGTTCGACGACGACCGAAACCACGCCGCTGACTCCCTCCTGGATGGCGGCCGCGTCGTCGTAGACCAGTCCGCCTGTGGGCATTTGACCAGGGCCGCCGCGCTGGAACGATCCCTGCACGAAGACGAGGTTCGAGCCGAGGCTGGTGATCTGTTCTGAGATGGTAGCCTCCGTCCCCGCGCTGATGGCGACCATGATGATGACCGCCGCCACGCCGATGATGATTCCAAGCATGGTCAGCACGGAGCGCACTTTGTTTTTGAGAATCGCTTCCCAGGCGATGCGCATGGCTTCAGAGGGTTTCATTTCGCCTCCTTGTTGTGGAGCGGAATGCCATTCCGCTCTTCAACTTTTGGCGGGATACCATCCCGCCCCACGCTATGTCCATTATGCACCACGTTATCCACTAACCCATCCAACAGGTGGATTGTCCGTTGAGTGTGGGCGGCGATCTTCGGGTCGTGGGTCACCATCACGATGGTGGTGCCTTTTTGATGAAGGATGTGTAGAAGTCCCATGATCTCTTCGCCTGAGCGGCTGTCGAGGTTGCCCGTCGGTTCGTCCGCGATGACCATGACGGGGTCGTTGATGAGGGCGCGCGCAATGGCCACGCGCTGTTGCTGTCCGCCAGAGAGTTCGTGAGGCTGGTGATTCATTCGGTCGGCGAGCCCCACCAGTTCAAGAACGGTGCGGGCTTTTTCATCGCCTTCCGCGAGGGTTTTGGGGTTGGCATGGTTGTAGAGCAGGGGAAGTGTCACATTGCGAAGGGCGGATGTCCGCGCCAGCAGGTTGTAGGCCTGGAAAACGAATCCGATCTTCTGGTTGCGGACGGAGGCGAGTTGCGCCCTGTCCATGTTGCTGACATCTTCGCCGTCCAAAATATACTGCCCGTCGGTGGGGTGCGAGAGACAGCCGAGGATATGCATGAGCGTGCTTTTGCCCGAACCCGATGGCCCCATGATGGCGACGAATTCGCCCGCCGCGATATCCACGCTCACACCTTTCAGCGCGGCCACACTCACGTCTCCCATGCCGTAGACTTTGGTCAGGTCAATGGTTTGGATGATGGTTCGCTGGGCAGTCATTCTCCCTCCGTGACGACTGTCTCGCCCGCTTCGAGTCCAGACAGGACTTCGGCGTAAAGCGTATCCTGAATGCCGATCTCCACCACGCGTTCGGTGGGGACGCCATTTTCCATGACATAGACGATGTACTGGTCGCCATTTTTGTTGAGCGCTTCGAGCGGGACCAGGACGGCGTTTTGCGCGTTCCCGCCGATCACATCCACGCTGGCGGATGTGCCAAGCGGGAGACTGAACGAGTCATCCACCTGATCCAGCCTGATGATCGCCCGGACTGCTGTAGAGTTG
>JAYRVQ010000098.1:0-7512 GCA_041918465.1 Anaerolineales bacterium | reverse complement strand
TCAACTATCTGTACATGGTCATCTACTTCCCACAGGATGAAGCGGAGATCCAGTCCATCCTGGGCGCGGACTGGGATCCCGACCTGAACCGCCAAACCGCGATGGACATCGCCAACGCGGACATCTCGCTGAATCCCGAAGACGCGTTCGCCTGGTTCAACCTCGGCGCGTCGCTCACCTATTTCGAGCGCTATCAGGAGGCCGTGCAGGCATTTGACCAGTCCTTTACCATCGGACTACCCCAGCGCATGACGCGCTACCAGTTCTGGCCGTTCTCCGCCTATTTCAACGCCGACCGAATTGACTATCTGCTGGAGATCACCGAAAAGACTTATAAGCCCATCAACGGACAGTATGCCGAGGAAGCCCTGCTCTGGCACGGCTGGGGACTCTGGCGGCAGGGCAACCTCGAGGGCGCCATCGCAGACTGGCGCAAGGCGCTCGCCGTCCACCCCGGTTACGATGACGCCATCTACGCGTTACAGTTTGTCGGCGCACAGCCATAGCAGAACAAGTCTGAGGCTTGTTCTACCCGGCAATGGATGCCAACACATTAATTTTACCGGCGCGCAGCTGTAAAGAAAAAGATGCAATCCCTTGCTGTGATTGCATCTTCGGATACAGATCCGTTATTTATCTTTCCACATACTCTTTTAACCAGAGTTGCACAGTTTGATAATCAGTGAGACTCCCGTATGTGGCTTGCGTTCCAGCCGGAAGTTGTTTTGGTATTGGAGGTGGGTTTCCTCCCAAAAAGGTGGCTTGGGCAACTAACTTCCCCGTCTGAGCCTCGCGCAGGATGACTTCTGTATCAACGCGGTAACTTCTTATGAAACCTCCTCTATTTGTGCTACTAGCGGCACCGAGAAAGCGTTGAACTTCAAATTGTGTTTGATGATAATTCAAGGTGGCAACCAATTCGACCTGATTGACATACAAAGGCCGCCAGAAAGTGGGTAAATTTTTATTCCACCCATCTTGATCCTTGGACGAGATAATAATAATTGGATGGTTCCCGTTTCTGTTTGGATCATAAGCCGTTGTTTCGGCCACTCCACTACCTGAAGCGACCGGAAGCAACGCATCAATGATCGAATGGAGCGATTGCGTAGGCGCGGCCGTGGCGGTATCGGTAGGAAGAGGCGTGGGAGTATCGGTAGGAATAGGTGTCTCCGTAGGTGGGACAGATGTAGATGTTGGTGGCTGCGTAGGAGACTGAGTGGACGTAGGCGGACTTGCCATTGTTCCACAACTGGCAAGCAATGTCGCCAGTACGCCCAGCCAAAACATACGGGTCAAGATAGTTTTTCGCATTTCTCCTCCTCAAGAAAAAATGGTTTGTGAATGGAACATCTCATTGTGACGGTCACTTCGAAAGCGCTCTTCTATTTGTACGTTTTTCCAAGATGAGCTGAAACTCTCTACTTTTCCACAAAATCCTTTAACCATTCTTGTATGGTTTCATGCGAGACCTTCTCGCCAAACAAGTATTGTGTCCCACCGGGGAGGCTTGGGGGAAATCCTATCGGCTCCACCCCGGTAAAAACCTTGGTTTCTATAACTTCCCCGCTTTGCGCCTCGTAAAGCGTGACCACTGTGTCTATACGGACGCGCGTGACGGGGATCCAGCCGCTTTGACCCGGCATACGATAGCGCGTGGTATTCAAGTCTACTTCACGATAACCAATGGAGGCGACCAATTCCACCTGACCGAGATTCACAGGACGCCAGGAAACAGGAAGGTCTGAATTCCATTCATCCACCTCATTATCACGCGCCAAAATGACAATGGGATGTACGCCTTTCCGACTGGGTACATATTCCGCCGCATCGGGCACTCCGCCCCCCTTTGCCACCGGTTGTAATTCCGCAACCAGCGAAGAAAGGGACTGAGTAGGCAAGGGAGTGGGTGTGGGACTAGGTGTATCGGTGGGAAGGGGCGTTTTCGTGGGCGGGATGGGCGTTGCCGTGAATGTCGCCGTTGGGACTGGCGTTGGCGTGGGCGGGTCTGTCCATTCGATCCCGCAACCAAGAACCAATGCTGCCATTACGATCATTAAGAACAAACGGGTCAAGCCTGTTTTTCGCATTTCTCCTCCTCAAGAAAAGAATGGTTTGTGGATGGAGCAATTCAAGCCTTGTTCTATTGTGCAGTATATCACTTTCGCAGAGCGCTCATTCTGAAAAATGCCGCCTCTACACAACCCAATTTGTTATATACTGGATACAAATCCGACTGAGGAGTGCCGCCATGCTCACCATTGAAAAAGTGGACACCAGCAATAAAAAGCAAGTCCAGCGCTTCGTTGACCTTCCCTACCAACTCTACAAGGACTGTCCGCAATGGGTGCCGCCGCTCTTCGTGGACGCATACCTGCCGCTCAACCGAAAGAAGCATCCCTTCTTCGAGCACTCCGAAGCGGACTTCTTCCTCGCTGTCCGTGACGGAAAAGATGTGGGACGCATCTGCGCGGGCATCAACAAACCCTTCAACGAATATCACAAGACGAAAAAAGCCCAGTTCTCCTTCTTCGAAAGCGTGGATGACCAATCCATTGCAGACGCGCTCTTTGGCGCGGTCTTCGACTGGGCGCGTGAGCGCGGCATGGACACCCTGATCGGCCCGAAAGGCCTGTCCCCTTTCGACGGCTACGGCATCCAGATCCTCGGCTTCGAGCATCGCCAGATGATGACGATGATGAACTACAACTACGCCTACTACCCCAAACTGGTTGAAACGCTCGGCTTCGAAAAAGAAGTGGACTTCGTCTCCTGCTACCTCCCCTCCGACGCCTTCAAGATCCCCGAACGCGTCGAACGTGTCGCCAAACGCGTCCTCCAGCGCGGCAACCTGTGGGTCAAAAAATTCAAGAACAAACGCGAACTGGTCGAGTGGGCGCCGCGCATTGGCGCGGCCTACAACAAGGCCTTCATCCACAACTGGGAATATTATCCGTTCTCGCCGGGTGACGTTCAGTACGCGGTGGATAACATCTTCCTTGTCGCCGATTATCGCCTCATCAAGGTTATTCTGCATGGCGAGGACATTGTCGGCTTCCTTTTCGCGTTCCCAGATGTCTCATCCGCCCTCCAGCGCGCCAAAGGTAAACTCCTGCCCTTCGGCCTGCCCGACCTTCTGCTCGAAATGAAACGCACCAAAACCATCAGCGGCAATGGCATGGGCATCCTGCCCGAATTTCAGGGCATGGGCGGCAACGCGCTCCTCTATTACGAAATGGCAAATACTGTCTTTAGTTTCAATCAGTTCGAACACGTCGAGATGACGCAAGTCGCCGAGACCACCAAACAGATGCGTGCCGATCTGAAAAACCTGAACGGCGTGGAATACAAAAATCATCGCGTCTATCGACGGCAACTGTAGGTGAGGATCATGTTGGGACGGACCTGCGTATCCGCCCGACCTACGTGTCCACCTAAATTGGACAGTCACACAGGACTGTCCCTACAAGGAACACAATGAACCACCCTCTGACCTTCTTTTCCTCCACCAGACAAAAACCCCTCTTCCTCTCGCTTCTCGGCCTGACCCTCATCCTGTTCGCCGTTTTCCGAACGCTTGATACCCCCCTGCGGACTCCCGCCGCGCCGAATGGGATCGTCTCCTTCGAACTCGCGGGGGATATCAAACCCGCGGCCGACATCCTTGCCTCGTGGAACGCGCACTCACAGTTATTTGCCGCCTTCGGCCTCGGTCTCGACTATCTCTTCATGCCTGCCTACGCGCTGACCCTCTCGCTGGGAATCCTGCTCGCCGCGGGACGTCACTCAGGCACGTTTGCCAAAATTGGCGCGTGGCTGGGATGGGGCGCGCTGGCCGCCGCCCTCTTCGACGCGGTGGAGAACTTCTCCCTCTGGCAACTCATGCTGGGAGATTTTCAAGCGCTCTGGCCGCGTCTTGCCGCCATTTGTGCAACGGTAAAGTTCTCGCTGTTATTACTGGGATTGGTCTACGCCCTCATTGGCTGGCTATGGCCCAAAAACAAACAAGCATGATCCCGCCTCGTATGCGACCATCAAATTCATCTTTACAGGAGTGAACCATGGCATTCTTCGGTGCAGTATTCTTTGGATTTGTCCCAGCCTTCCTGTTTGCCTGTTTTCTATACTGGCTGGACCGCTACGAAAAGGAACCCAGGATTCTGCTGGGTGCTGTCTTCGTGTGGGGATTTCTCGTCGCCGCAGGCGGAGCCTTCATCATCAACACCGTACTGGGAATCGGAGTTTATATATTCACCGGCTCCGAGTCCGCCACCGACCTGACCACCGGTTCCCTCATCGCTCCGATCGTGGAGGAAACGCTGAAGGGACTGGCGGTCCTGATCGTATTCCTGTTCTTCCGCAAGGAATTTGACTCCATCCTCGACGGGATGATCTACGCCGGAATTGTCGCGCTCGGCTTTGCGGCCACGGAAAATGCATTCTACATTTATGACCGCGGCTTTTCCCAATCCGGCTGGGAGGGATTCTGGTTCCTTGTTTTTGTGCGCGTCATCCTGGTCGGCTGGCAACATCCCTTTTACACCGCTTTCACTGGCATTGGGTTTGCAATCTCGCGGCTGAGCAATAATGTGCTTGTCAAATTCCTCGCGCCGCTGGCCGGACTGGCTCTTGCGATGATCACCCACTCCTTTCACAATACACTGGCCTCCTTCGCTCAAGGAATTGGGGGCCTGGCCTTGGGAACATTCATAGACTGGAGTGGCTGGTTGTTCATGTTCCTGTTCGCCGTCTGGGCGATCCGCCGCGAGGGAAAATTGCTTCCCAAACACCTGTCGGAGGAAGTTGCCGCCGGACACATCACCACCAGACAATTACAGACAGCTGCGTCCCCCTTCGGGGCCAGTTTTGCCAGTCTAAACGCGTTGACCGGTGGAAAGTTCAGGGCAACGACGCGTTTCTATCAGGTGCTGGGAGAACTGGCACATAAGAAGGAACAATTTGCATTGAGTGGAGACGATAACGGCAATATGGTCATCATCGAAAAATTACGGCAGGAGATGATGTCCCTCAGCCCGCAGGTAAGCACGTAGGCCAAATTGGCGTTTTGACCCACAGTGCGGTAAAATCCCTGCGTTCGCCCCCGTAGCTCAGTGGACAGAGCGTCGGCCTCCGGAGCCGAAAAGGACAGTTCGAGTCTGTCCGGGGGTACTTTCCCCAACCGCCGCAAGGCGGTATTTTTTTGTGTCCGTTCACCCTACTGCAGAAGGTTTTCATTGTCCACCGCCCGTGTTATTCTTGGGTACAATTGACGGGCCTGTCCAATCCAGCCAATTCAACCGTCTCCAGGAAATTCCCATGAAATTAACAATCTCACCCGATATGGAACGAGTTCTCAAAGCCCGAAGGCAAAAATTTGGATTCACCTATGGCGCCGCGGCAGGACTTGCATTTGGAATCGCCTTGTGGGCATACGATGGTTTCCTGCTATCAGCATCTCACGCGCTCTTCCCCTGGCTGAAACTGATCACTGGCGTCATCCTGACCACCCTGACGGGCGGACTGGCAGGCTGGCTCACTGCCCACTTTGAAAAAACCCTGCTGGGTTTGGTGTTCTGGGCCGCTTCGAGTGGGATGTTTGGCCTGTTCACCGTGCTCGTCCCACTCTTCATCGCCCCCAAACTGACCGGCCTGTTCGAGCCACAGGTACGATCCCTTTTGCAATATACCCTCTACGACAACCTGCCATATTTGATCGGCGTGGCATTTGGATGGGCGATCGTCTCCTCCATCGTTATTGCCGTCATCCAGATCCCGATGATCGATCAGGCTGTATTCAGCATTACTGGATTCGGCAAGATAAAACCGCACATCCTCTGCGCTGTTTTGATGCTCATCAGCGGAAGCGTGGCAGACAGCCTCAACAACAAACCGTTGCGCGATCCCATCCTGGGTCTGGACACAACCATCCAGTTCGCGCTGGATATGCGCGGCAAGGAAATTGACCCGATGGTCTCGCGCGAGATGCATCTCGCCTCCCTGCGCCTGGTGGAAGATTCCATCCAGGAATCCCGCACACTCGTCATCAGCCGTTATGACCCATTGCTGGAGAATGTGTTTGTGCTGGTTAACTCTGACGGACACCTGGCAGAATGCTCCACCTTCGTCGGAATTCCAGTCAGTTGCAAACCTATCGTTCCATAATTTCAATAGACATCTTGCATAACTCAGCGAGTATGCCAATGTCAGCGGTTTCTTTGCCACGGATTACACGGATTTTCACAGATTTATTCTTAAAAATCCGTGCTAATCCGTGAAATCTGTGGCTAAAAGTACTTATGCAAGAGATCTAATTTAACTTTAGGAGTTCGGAAATGAAATTTCCAAAAAAGATCGTTCTCACATTCCTTTTTGCGCTTCTCCTCCTGACCTCGGCCTGCGGCTCCCAACCCAGCGCCTCCCCGCTGACCGGCGCGCTGAGCGAACTGAGCGGAACAGTGAACGGCAAAAAATCTGACGAGACGGAATTCCACGCCATCGCCGCGGGCGACATCCTGCAAGTGAAAGACCAGGTGCAGACAGGCTTGGATGGCCGCGCGCGCATCGACCTTTCCAGCGGCACGATCATCCGCGTGGTGCCCTCCTCGTTATTTACCCTGACCTCCAATGAGCCAGCAGACGGAGGACTCACGACCAAACTCAAACTGGAACTCGGGCGCATTTTCATCATCCTGAATGGCGGCACGCTCGAAGTGGAAACTCCATCCGGTGTTGCTTCGGTGCGCGGCTCCTACATGATGGTGGAGGTGGACCCCGTCACCCACGATGTCATCGTCACCTGCCTCGAAGGGAATTGCTCAGCCGGGGGAATTAATTTTTCAGACGGGCAGAAAGTCATCTTCCATTACGACCCCGACACCGGCCAATATCGCCCGCCGCTTCTGGAAGACATGAACGATGAGGACTTCCAAAAATGGCTGGACGAAAACCCCGAAGCGCGTCAGATCGTGGACCAGATGCTGGCCGCGCGTCCATTGGCCACCGCCACACTGACAGCGATTCCGCCCACCGCCACATCCACTCAGTCCAGTAGTTCCACTGTCGCTGAGAACACCTGCTTCAACCTGCTTGCCCCGCCTAACGGCGCCGCGTTGACATCCGGCCTCGTCACCTTTTCGTGGGAACCGCAGGCGGGCGCGCAGAACTATCGGCTGGTTTTCACATCACCCGGCGGCGCGTCGAATGTACTGATGTCCACGGGACCCAGCCTGACCAATTACATAGATATTTTCCCAAGCGGCGGCCTGTACACATGGGAAGTGACCGCCCTGAATGCCAGCGGCGGACTCATTTGCACAGCAAACGCATTCTCCTTCTCCAAGCCGGAATCACCGACACTTGTTCCTCCAAAAAACCCAAGAGAAAACCTCGAGTGTACCTACGCAAATGCTCAATGGGACAAACCCTACATGCCTTGTTACTGTGACCCAAATGCATATACATCCAATCCGCCCTATTGTTATGGTGGGAACTACTAACGCCCATGCGATCCTA